>JBCCSW010000295.1:0-5366 GCA_039199465.1 Pseudomonadota bacterium | reverse complement strand
CTGATCCGGCTCTGGACCGATCTGGCGCCCCAGGCGCTGTGGTCGTTCACCGGCCAGGGCCTCGCCGTGTTCGGCGCCGTCAGCGCCGCCATCGGGACCATTGGCGCTTATCGGGCCGAGCGGCTGAAACCGATGATCGCCTATTCGACGGTCGCGCAGATCGGCTATATGGTGCTCGCCCTTGGCGTGGCGGCAGCCGAGCCGCGTGCCCTTGCCGCTGTCATCGCCTTCGTCGCAGCCCATGCCGTCGCCAAATCCGCACTCTTCCTGGCCGCGGGCCAGATGGTGAAGGCGAACGGTCATGATGAGATCGCGCGGCTGGCCGATCCCGGCCCGGACTGGGGGCCGATGCGCGGCGCCGTCGCGATCGCCGCCGCCACGTTGATCGGCCTGCCGCCGACAGGCGGCTTCGCTGCGAAATGGACGCTCGCACAGTCGGGCATGGCGGGCGGCCTCTGGTGGGTGCCGCTGGTGCTGGTGCTGGGGGGCCTCGCGACCGCCGGCTATATGACCCGCCTTGCCGCAGCGCTGATGCGCCGAGCCCCGGACACGCGAGGCGTGGATGCGTGGAGCCCGGAGATGCAGTCCGAGGGCGCGCGGGATGCCGCCGCACCCAAGCCCGTGGCGGATGGCGGCTGGGCATCGCTCGGCCTCGCGATGCTCGCCCTCGCCCTCGGCTTCGCAAGCCTGCCGATCGCGGCCCTGATGGAGAGCGGGGCATGACGGCCGAACTCGTCCCGTTGCTGATTGTCGGCACGACGCTCGCCGCCAGCATCATCAACTTCCTCACCCCAAGCCGGTCGGGGATGATCCTGTTCGCCAATCTGGGCGCGGCGGCGGTGACGCTCGGCCTCGTCGTCGTGATGATCCTCGGCGTGCTGACGGGTGAGACGTTCTCCGCAAGCGTGCCGTTCCTGCCCGAGGCCGATCTGGTGCTGCAGGCCGACGCGCTGTCGATCGTGTTCGCCACCCTCTCGGCGCTGCTCTGGTTCGTCACCACGATCTACGCGGTGGGCTATCTGGATCCCCGCGATCACCGCGGTCGCTTCTTCGGCTTCTTCGCGATCTGCATCAGCGCGACGATGGGCGTGGCCCTAGCGGGCAACCTGTTGACCTTCCTGGTCTTCTTCGAGCTGCTGACGATCGCGACCTATCCGCTTGTCGTCCATGGCGGGGATGAGAAGTCGCTCCGCGCCGGCCGGATCTATCTGCAATACACCCTGGGCGGCGGCGCGGCCTTCCTGCTCGGCACCATCGGGCTCTATGCCTTCTATGGCTCGGGCGAGTTCCTGGTCGGCGGCCTCCTCTCCGGCAATCGGCCGCCACCGCCCGACGCGATCTGCATCGCGCTGTTCGTGCTGATGGTCGGCGGCGTGGGCGTGAAGGCGGCGCTGATCCCGCTGCATGGCTGGCTGCCGATCGCGATGGTCGCCCCAGCGCCGGTCAGCGCGCTGCTGCATGCGGTCGCCGTCGTAAAGACCGGCGCCTTCGGCATCGTGCGCATCATCTTCGACGTCTTCGGCGTATCGCTGGCGACCGAGCTCGGCCTGCTGATCCCGCTCGCGGCCCTCGCCGCGGCGACCATCCTCTGGGGTTCGATCCGCGCGCTATCGCAGGACGACCTGAAGCGCCGCCTCGCCTATTCGACCGTCAGCCAGGTCAGCTACATCGCGCTCGGCTCGGCGCTCGGCAATCCGCAGGCGGCGATCGGGGGCATGATGCACCTGATCCACCAGGGAGTGATGAAGATCACCCTGTTCTTCTGCGCCGGCAGTATCGCCCAGCGCACGGGGATCAAGACGATCTCCGCGATGGACGGCCTCGGCCAGCGGATGCCGGCGACCATGGCGGCGTTCAGCATCGCCGCCGTCGGCATGATCGGCCTGCCCCCCACCGCCGGGTTCGTCACGAAGTTCTACGTCGTCTCGGGCGGGATCGCCGACGGCTCGGAATGGGTGCTGGCGGTGATGCTCGGCTCGAGCGCACTCAACGCCGCCTATTTCCTGCCGATCCTGCACCGCGTCTGGTTCGTCGACCCGCCAGGAGGCGCCGGCCGGGCCGAGGCCGGATGGATGCTGCTCGGCCCGCCGCTGTTCACCGCAGTGCTGACGCTGGCGGTCGCGCTGTTCGCGACCTCGGTGCTAAGCCCGCTCGGCTGGATCGAGGATCTGGCGCTGCAGGAATTCGGGTTCTGGTTGCCATGACGCCCGCAAACCTTCCCGTCCTGGCAGTGGCGCTGCCGCTGATCCTCGCGATGCTCGCGCCCTGGCTCGGCCGCGTTGTCTGGCCGCTCTATGCGCTCGCCGGTCTGACCCTGGTCGCGGCCGGGCTGATGCCGGGGGGTGGGACCGAGATCCCGGGGCTCGTCCTCGGCATGACGCTGGCCTCGGACCCCACCTTCGGCCCGGTGCTGGCGGGCAGCGGGGCGGTCTGGGCGGCCTCGGCGCTGCATGCGCGCGGCTCGATGGCCGACGGCCCGGGTGACGGCCCGAGCGACGGACTGGGCGACGGACTGGGCGACAGAGGGGGCGACAGAGGGCGCGCGCGGGTCTTCGCCTGCCTGTTCGGCCTGGCGATGGCCGGCAACGCGCTGCTGCTGCTGGCCGAGGATATGGTCAGCTTCTATGTCGGCTACAGCGTCATGAGCCTCTCGGCCTGGGGGCTGGTCGCCCATCGGCGGACGCCGGCCTCAAACCTCGCAGCGCAGGTCTATCTGGCCTTTGCCGTGGCGGGCGAGTTGTGCCTGTTCGCCGCGCTGATGCTGATCGATGCCGCCCAGGACAGCCTGCTGACCCCGCGCGCCCTGTCCTCCGCCCCGCCCGAGGCCGCGGTCTGGTTCGCCATCGCGGCCTTCGGCGTCAAGGCGGGCCTCGCACCCCTGCATCTGTGGCTGCCGCTCGCGCATCCGGCAGCGCCCGTGCCGGCCAGTGCGGCGCTCTCTGGCGCCATGCTGAAGGCAGGCATCGTGGGCGCGCTGAAGCTCGCGCCGCCGGGTCTGCTTGCCCCGGCCGCCGCCGCGGTCGCCCAGGCGGACGGCAGCGTCGCGATCGAGCGGTCGCTGAGCAGTATCTCTATGCTTGGCGACGCGCTGGTGTTGTTGGGCCTGTTCGGTGCCTTCGCCGCCGGCCTCTACGGCGCGCTGACGGGCGATCGGAAGACGGTATTGGCCTATTCGAGCGTCAGCCAGCTCTCGCTGGCGCTGGCCCTGCTGGGCGCAGGCTATGCAGGCTATGCCGATGCGGGGTTGGTCGCCGGGTCGCTGGCGCTGTTCGCGCTGCACCACGCGCTGGCCAAAGGTGCCCTGTTCCTCTGCGTCGACAGTGGCCTGCCGCGGGCCTTGGCCATTGCCGCCTTCGTCATTGCGGCGCTGGCGCTGACCGGCATGCCGCTGACACTGGGCGAGGTCAGCAAGCGCGGCTTCGAAGCGGCGCTCGCGGCGGGGCTCGAGACGGGCCGCGCCGCGCCGGCCGATCTGGTGGCGCTGTTCGCGGCGGCTGCCTTCGCGACAGCGCTGGTCATGGCCCGCGCCACGAGCCTGCCTTGGCCGACAAGCGGCGCGCGCGACCCGTGGCGCGGGATGGCGGTGCTCGCGCTGACGGCGGGCTGTGTCGGCGCCGCCTGGCCCGAAGCGGCGATGCCCCCGCTTCAGACCATGCCGAAGGCGCTTGCGCCCGGCCTCGCGCTGCTCGCGGCGGCGGCGCTGTTGGCAAGGCTGCCCGTCCTCACGGCGTCGCTGCCAGCGGGCGATCTGCTCAACCTTATCCCGGCGCTGCGCCCGTCGCGGCGCGTGGCCGCGCATCGGCACCCGGCGCCGCCCAGTTCGCCCGGCAAGCCGGTCTGAGACCTGACACGGGAGGCCGAGCCCTAGCGGTGCGAAGTGCTCGTGCTCTGTCGGCTCAGTCTCGATCGCCACGTCGTCGGCTTGCGGGTCAGATTGATGCAGCTTTCTCCTGAACCGTGACTCCCCCGCGATCTAGAGTGCCAATCCGCGCCTTGGTTAAGTTATGCAGGCCGACAAGCACGTCTGTGCCATGAGACTTACGATCCGGAGTACCTAGAAGTCTGGAAATACAGTGCTGCGCCACTGGTGAAAGTCTGCTTGGTCTATTGACGTTTTTGGACGATCAGGGCCTGTCAGCCATCCCAAGAATTAGTTCTTCATTTGCAGCAATGACCTGGCACGGCAGACTGCCGATCTTTAGTGTTGGACGGGCTACGCTTTCGAGAATGACCACTTTTTCATTGATGTTCTGCCCGCCGCAAAAGAAGATCGTGGAGCCGATCCAAGCGCTCCGTAGTAGACATCGAGCCTTGAAAGCACGGTGACAGTGCCAATTTTTACGGCGAGGATACCAGCGGCACCACGGCGTCTCACGAAGCGGAGACTGAGGCAAAGGATGGTCTATCACCTTCCTCCACACTGCTCCGATGACCGGGTGCGCCCCGCCTGTCGATGGAAGATGCGCTGATGAAAGCGCCATCGTCGGGACACCCTCACCCGCAGCATGCGCCCCGCGTCGCCGTCATCGGCGCCGGCTATTTCGGCGGCCTGCATGCGGAGAAGTATGCCACCGAGGACCGCGCAGAGCTGACTGCGGTGGTCGATACCGATACCGACCGGGCACGCGAGGTCGCGGACCGTCACGGCGTTCGGGCGCTGAGCGATTATCGTAGCCTGCCCGGCGAGGTCGATGCGGTGAGCATCGCCGTCCCCACCGCCGCGCACCACGAGGTCGCGCGCTTTTTCCTGGACAACGGCGTCCATGTCCTCGTCGAGAAGCCGTTCACCACGACGATCCAGGAAGCCGACGACCTGATCCGCCGCGCGCGGGCACGCGGCCTGGTCCTTCAGGTCGGCCATTTGGAACGCTTCTTTTGCGAGCTCTGCGGTCTTCGCCGCCGGGTTACCACACCGCTCTTCATCGAGGCGCTGCGGATCGCACCGTTCAAGCCCCGCGGCGTGGACGTCAGCGTCGTCCTCGACCTCATGATCCACGACATCGACCTGATCTCGGCGCTTGTCGGGGCACCGGTCGCCTCGGTCGACGCCGTCGGCGCCCCGGTGTTGAGCGCGCACGAGGATATCGTGAACGCACGCCTCGCCTTCGAGAACGGCTGCGTGGCAACCATCACCACCAGTCGCGTCGCCTTCAAGTCGGAACGCCGCCTCCGCGTCTTCCAGCCGGAGGGCCTGCTGTCGATCGACCTGCTCAAACGGCGCATCGCCTCGGTGCGCATGGTCGAGAGCGACCATGGATCCCGCTGCAGCGTCGAGGAGCAGGAGTTCGGCGAGCACGACGCGCTGCGCGCCGAGATCCGCGGCTTCCTGGACGCCGTCGAACACGGGACCGAGCCGCTGGTGACCG
>JBCCSW010000294.1:0-5384 GCA_039199465.1 Pseudomonadota bacterium | reverse complement strand
CTGCCGGCCGCCCGGCCCGCGCGCGTCGCCGCCGCGGCACCGGCCAGCGGCCCGGTCGAGCCCGCGCCCGCCGACGCCGCCGCAGACGAGGATGCGGAGGCCGAGACGGACACGGCTGAGGCGCCAGCGGCGCCGGCTGGGACCGGGGATGAGGCTGAGGCGATCGAAAACGCGCTCGCCGAGGTGCTGCGGCAAAGCGGGCCCGCGGGCGAGGTGAACGCGCCCCGCGCCCAGGCACCCAACATCGCCCAGCAGGTCACCCGCGGCGAGCGCGAGGCGCTCTCCATCGGCCTGCAGGGCTTCTTTAGCTATGCGGGTAACCGCTCGGACCGTGACCTTGCGGTGGTCGTGGAGGTTGCCTTCAATCGCGACGGGACCATCGCGAGCGGCCCTACCCAGGTGATCGCGCGCGGCGGCGACAACGCGACCCGCGGTGCGCTCTTCCAATCGGCTCGGCGCGCCGTGGTCCGGGCGGCAGCCGCTGGTGTCTTCGCCGCGCTGCCGGCTGAAAAGTATGCGGCGTGGCAGCGGATGGAGATCACCTTCACGCCGGATGAAAGGGTCGATTTCTCGTCATGACGTGCTGCCTGCCGACTGCCCATTTCCCCGCTGCCCGTCTCGGTGCTGTCGCGATGCTTGCGTTCGTCCTTGCGGCCCTGGCCGGCTTGGCCACCGGTTTCGCCCCCCGAGCCGAGGCGCAGACCCCCGCGCAGGCCCAGGTGCAGGCAGAGGACGGGCAGGACGCGGGCGGGCCGCTTCGCATCGATGTCAGCGGCGCCGATTTCGAGCCGATCCGCATCGCCATCGAGCCCTTCGCCGTCGAGCAGGACGATCTGATCGCCCGTGCTGGGGAGATCAGGGACATCGTCGCCGCCGATCTGACACGCTCCAGCCTGTTCACGACCATCCCAGAACTCGCCTTCGTCGCGCAGCCGAGCGGCTTCGACGAGGTGCCGCGCTTCGCCGACTGGCAGGCGGTCGGGGCCCAGGCGCTGCTGCGCGGCGTGCTCGGCCGGCTGACCGACGGGCGCCTTCGGCTGCAGTTCCGCGTATTCGACGTCTTCGGGCAGGAGCAGTTGACCGGCGTGCAACTGATCGCAGGGCCCGAGGACTGGCGCCGCGTCGCACATCAGGTGGCCGACGCGGCGTACACCTCCCTGACGGGCGAGGGGCCGTACTTCGACAGTCGCATCGTCTTCGTCGACGAGCGGGGGCCGAAGACGGCGCGCGTCAAGCAGCTTGCCGTGATGGATCAGGACGGCGCTAATCTACGCTATCTCGAAGCGCCCTCGGACCTTGTGTTGACGCCGCGCTTCTCGCCCAACGAGCAGACGGTGCTCTACACCGCCTATGACGACGGCACGCCGCAGATCTACCTGCAGAACCTCGACACCGGCCAGCGCGAGCGCTTGGGCTTCTTCGAGGGGATGAGCTTCTCGCCGCGGTTCTCGCCCGAC
Organism: Pseudomonadota bacterium; assembly: GCA_039199465.1. GTDB lineage: Bacteria > Pseudomonadota > Alphaproteobacteria > Rhodobacterales > Rhodobacteraceae > Thermohalobaculum. The sequence goes on along the minus strand of JBCCSW010000294.1, from coordinate 3,927 downwards.
GGCGCGGATGTCGTGCTCAGCCGCTCGGTGGACGGCAATACCGATCTCTATCTGATGACGCTTGCCAACCGCGCGATGCGCCGGCTCACCAACGGCCCGGCGATCGACACCGCGCCAAGCTTCGCGCCGGACGGCCGGCAGATCGTGTTCGAGAGCGACCGCGGCGGCAGCCAGCAGCTCTATGTCATGCCGACGGTCGGCGGGCGGGCCGAGCGGATCAGCTTCGGCAAGGGCCGCTATTCGACCCCGGTCTGGTCGCCGCGCGGCGGCCGCATCGCCTTCACCAAGCAGCTCGAGGGCCGGTTCCATATCGGCGTGATGCGCGCCGACGGCTCGGACGAGCGGCTGCTGACCACCAGTTTCCTCGACGAGGGCCCGTCCTGGGCGCCGAACGGACGCACCATCCTGTTCTTTCGGGACCGTGGCGGCGCGGACGGTCGGCCGATGCTGATGTCGGTTGACATCACCGGGCGGAACCTGCGCGTGGTCGAGACACCCAACGGCGCCTCCGACCCCACATGGTCGCCGCTGCGCCGTTGAGGCCACCGGACGCGTCCGAGGTCCGGCAGTACAACCGCCGCACGGCTCTGCCCGCGGGCGTGGCGGTCAACCAAGACGGGCGAGACAGAGGCAAGGAGACGAGACGATGAAGATGACCCTCGGGCCCCTCGTGGCCTGCTGCCTGGCGCTGGCCGCCTGTACCGGGAGCGAAGACGCGGCGCTGGATCCCGCCGGCAGCCCGGTGACCAACAGCACGACCTCGGGCGATGTGACCGCGGCCGGACTGCCGGCGCCTGGCACGGTGGAGTACTTCAACAGCGTCATCGGCGACCGCGTGTTCTTCGAGACGGACTCGATCACCATCAATCCGGCCTCGGCCGACGTGCTGTCGCAGCAGGCGACCTGGCTGCGCGACAATCCCGGGTCGACCGCGATGATCGAGGGGCATGCCGACGAGCGCGGCACCCGCGAGTACAACCTCGCCTTGGGTGCGCGGCGGGCCGAGGCGGTGCGGTCCTTCCTGGTGGCGCAGGGCGTCGATGCAGGCCGGCTCGAGTCGGTCAGCTACGGCAAGGAACGCCCGGTCGCGGTCTGCTCCAACGAATCCTGCTGGTCCGAGAACCGGCGCGGCGTGACCGTGCTGGCCGGCGGGCCCACGTCGTGAGCCGACACGGCTGCCGTCCAACGGGCGGGTTGGCCCGCGCGGCGTCGGCCGTGGTTTGCGCCTTGACGCTCGCTCTCACCCTCGCCCCCGCCACGCTGGCGGGGGCGCAAGGCTTCTTCTCGAGCCCGAGCGACCGAGACATCGCGCGCCGGCTCGACGCGCTGCAGAGCGATGTCGATCAGTTGCGCGGCGAGCTGGGCCTGCCGCCGACGGCTGCGGCCACCGGTGGTGGCGGTGTCGATGGCGGCACGCTACGCCGGCTGAGCGAGATCGAGGCCGAACTCCAACGCCTGACGGCGGCGGTCGAGCAACTGCAGTTTCGCCAGAACCAGATTGCCGAGGACGCGCAGCGCCGCTTCGGCGATATCGAGTTTCGGCTGACCGAGTTGGAAGGCGGCGACATCGCCGCCCTGCCGGCCACGCCCCCGCCACTGGGCGGTGCGGCGGCGCCTGCGCCCGAAGCGGTGGCCGGCGCGGCGGTATCGGTCAGCGAACAGCGCGATTTCGACGATGCCGTAAGTCTGGTCTCGCGCGGCCAGCTAGACCGGGCCGAGGGCGCGCTGCTCGACTTCATCGACACCTATCCCGCCAGCCCGCTGGTGCCCGAGGCGCGGTTCTGGATCGGCGAGACCTATTTCACCCGCGGCGACTGGCGCCCTGCGGCGCGTGCCTATCTCGCCGGCTTCAATGCCGATCCGGGCGGCGAGGCTGCAGCGGACAATCTGATGAAGCTTGGCGTGACGCTCGGCCGTCTTGGGCAGTTCACCGAAGCCTGTTCGGCCCTGACCGAGGTCGGGCGCCGCTTTCCGGACGCCACCCGTGCCGTGGCAGAGGCCGAGGGCGAGGCGAGCCGCCTGTCCTGCGGCTGATGGCCGAGGCGGCCGGGCCCCATGGGATCGGCGGCCCCGATGCGACCGCCGGGGCGGTTGCAGCCGCCTTGGAGCGTCTCGCCCCCGATGCCGGCCTGCCGCTCGGCCTCGCTGTCTCGGGTGGGTCGGACAGCGTGGCGCTGATGCTCCTCGCCGCCGACTGGGCACGGGAACGGGCGCGGGGGCTGCACGTCCTGACCGTCGATCACGGGCTTCGCGCCGCCGCGGCTGGCGAGACCGCCGCCGTCTGCCGCCTCGCGACGGCGCTTGGCCTTTCGGTTTCCGTACTGAATGTCTGCGTGGCGCGGCAGGGTAACGTTGCGGCGGCCGCGCGCGACGCCAGGCTCGCCGCCCTCTCAGACTGGTCGGCGCGCGTCGGGGGCGCGCCCGTGGCGCTGGCGCATACGCTGGACGACCAGGCCGAGACGGTGGTCATGCGGCTCGCCCGGCGCGCTGGCGCCGACGGTCTGGCCGCCATGGACGAGCATCGCGCGCCCTTCGTCAGGCCGCTGCTTGGCCTTGGACGCGCGGCGCTTCGGCACTGGCTTCGGGCCCGCGATGTCGGCTGGATCGACGATCCGTCGAACGCCGACCCGGCCGCGGAGCGCGTGCGCGCGCGCCGGGCGCTCGCCACGCTGAGCTCGGCTGGACCAAGTGCCACCGACATCGCCGCCAGCGCGGACAGGCTGCGGGCCCAGGTCGCGGTGCTGGACTGGGCCTGCGACCGGCTGGCGGCCGATGCCGAGATGGGCCGCAACGCGGCCGGGGCAGTGGATTTCGACCCGATCCACGTCGCCGACGCGCCCGGCGCGTTGTCCTGCCGCCTGATCGCGCGCGCCGTCTGGCAGCTGACCGGCCGGATCTACCCACCGCGCGGCGAGGCGTTGGCGCGTGCATGCGAGGCCGTCATCGCCGCCGGACGCGGCGCGCGCCTGCCCGAGACGCCGCTCGCCCTGGGTTGCGTCATTCAGGGTGCACGGCGCGGGGACCGCCCGGTCGTCGCGATCGCGCGCGAGCATGCCGCCTGCATGCCGCCCATGGTCCTGAGCGGCGAGACACCCTTTTCCTGGGACCGGCGCCTTCGCCTGTCGCCGCCCTTCCCGTCGGACGCGGTGATCGGCCCGCTCGGCCGTCATGCGCCCGACGTGGTGGAGGGTTTGGGGCCGGCATGGCGGCTCGACCACTGGTCGCAGGCCGGCAGTGCAGCGCGCGCATCAGCGCCGGTGCTCAGGGATCGCGCGGGAGCGCTGCTTGCCGTCGCCACGCCCTTCGGCTGGGCGGCGCGCCCCGGGATTGCGCCCCCCGCCACCGTCGACCTGGTGGCGGAACGGTCCCTCTCGCGCCGTTCCGGGCCGTGCTTGTCGAACCCGCGCGACCCTGCGTAGACTTGTCGCCGTGGCAACGCGGGGCTTACCCGCGGCGCATAGCAGCCTATGTTCATGACAGTGTTTTCGCGGCGCAGGGCGCCGGATGGACAATAAACGATGGGGGGTGCCCCGGTGGGCAATGCCAAGAACCTGGCCTTTTGGGCCATCCTGATCCTCCTCCTGGTCACGCTGTTCAGCGTCTTCCAGGACGGCTCCGGCACGCAGGGCGGCCGTGAGATGCCGTATTCCCAGTTCATCGAGCAGGTCGAGAACGGCTCGATCAGCGCGGTCACGATCGATGGCGAGGAGGTCACGGGCCGCACCGCTGCCGGCGCGCGCGTTGCCACCGTACAGCCGCGCGATGCCGAACTGGTGCCCATCCTGCGCGAGAACGGCGTCGAGATCACCGTCGAGCCGCAGGAGCGCGGCGGGTTGCTCTCGACCCTCGGCTTCTGGCTGCCGATGCTGATCATCTTCGGCATCTGGATCTTCTTCCTGAACCGCATGCAGGGCGGCGGCCGCGGCG
>JBCCSW010000293.1:0-5398 GCA_039199465.1 Pseudomonadota bacterium | reverse complement strand
CTGGCCGCCGCACAGAAGCTGGCGGCCGGCAGCGAGGAGGCGGAGAACATCGACATCGATTTCTGAGGTCGTCGCGGATGGCGCTCAATCCGGTGCTCGGACCGGTGCAGCGATGGATGGCAGCGCGACGCCGTAGCGCGATCGGTGGGCTGGCGGAGGCGTCGGGCGCCGATGGCGGAACGACAAATGCTGGAGTTTATGACCTTCGCGCAGGGACAAATCCGCACTGCGTTGTCAGAGCGCTGAGCCTGACGTGGACGGTGGACCGGTTTTTTTTGGAGCCGCCGACCGGGCGCTGGGCCAAGTGGCAGGGCACTTTGGGTTGGGCTTCGGAAAAAGCTAGGGGTCGCGTGTTGTGCGCCGATCCCAGTCTCTGCAGCGCAATCTCTCCCGACGCTGAACATCCAGCGATGTAGTTGGTAGGGTGGAGAGGCGGTCGTCAGAGTCACTCGGGCGGCTGAGGGTCAGCCGCCCGAGACTATGCTCAACGTCTCAACGCCAGTAGTTGAAGAAGATCAGGCTCCACTGGACGAGCGCGATCAGGACAAGCACCCCGACCGTTGTCCGGAACATCAGGGTCGACTGCAGACCGCGGCGAATGCGCGCTCCGATCGCTTCGCGGTCTCCCGCCGGGACCGCCTCGCCGTCGTCCGTGCCGCGTGCTTCACCCTGAGCGCCGCCGGTCGGCGACGACTTCTTCACCGCGCTCAGCGCCTTCTGCAGCGTTGCCCTTCCCAGCGTGCCGACGGTGCCGACCAGTGCGCTTGCAGCGGCGAGGCGTTCGCGCGTCTTGCTGCTCTCACCCGCCATGGCGCCGTCCAGGGTGCTCGACGTGTCGCTTGCCGTGTTGCTCATGGTATCGCTCATTGGCTCAGGACCGTCATGACGTCGCGCAGCTGCGTCTTGGCACGCAGGGCGAAGAAGCCAAGCTCGGTCACGTGGTTGGGCACCATCACCGATCCCGGCGGGCTGTTGGTGACGATCAGCGGACGCATCGAGGCTGCGTTATCGAAGCTCGACAGCATGCGCGACCACACCAGGGTCAGGCCTTCGGTCTCGATGATCTGGGCGAAGTCCTGCTGGAGCGCCTTCAAGAGCATGGTGTAGGCATAGAGGCGGCCCTTGGTGACGTAGAACACCTCGTTCGAGTTGGTCGACACCTGCTCGCCCGCCGCGACACGCTCGACATGGTCGCTCAGCACGTTGATCTTCGAGGACACGTCGGCCTCGATCCGTGCGAGCACAGCGCCGAGGTTGTCCTGGCGCGGGTCGAAGACCGCCTCGCCGCTGGATACGCGTCGGTTGTAGCTCTCCAACGCGCGGACAGCAGACATATACTGCTCTTCACTGGTCACCACCGGCGTCCAGGTCTTCTCGAAATCGAAGAACCAGACATCGCCCGGGAAGCGAAGCAGTCCCGCCGCACGGTCGAGATCGGGATCGACGGCCGTGGCGCCGCGCGACCGGCCCAGGCTGTCCGCCAGCTCGAAGGCAAAGCGGCTGAGGCCGTAGACCACGCCCTGCTGGTAGTACTTCATGTTCGGCAGCCAATGGCCCGGCATGAAGAAGGGCTCGTTGGCGACCCAGGCGTTCTGATCGACCTCGCGCTGGATCAGCGCGACGGTCATGTCGACGCTCGCCAAGCCGTTCTGTGTCGCCACCGGCCGGAAATCGAGATCGTCGTCGATGCTCTCGGTCAGGAGCATGCCACCGAGGACATAGGCGCCGACCAGGTTGAGCGCCGTCAGCGTGCCGAGAACGGTACCGCGGATGATCCCGGTGCCGCTGAACGACCGAGCGCCTTTCGCAGGCGCCGGCGTGCTCTCCGCAGCCGGTGGTGCATCGGCTGCCAAGGTCATGCCGCGGCCCGCTGCGAACCGGTTTCGGCCTGCTCGACTTCAGTCTGGTCGACGGTCATCTCGGCGTCGGCTTCGTCAGCCGCTGTCTCAACCTTGGTCTCATCCGCGACCGCCTCCTCAGCGCTCTCGGCCGCTGCGGCAAGCTCGGCCTTCAGCTCGGCGCTTGCCTCGATCTCGGGCGTGGCCGGCGGGGTCTGGTCGGCGAGCAAGGCATCCAGCGCGGCCCTTTCGGGCGCCGGCAGCGACAGCGACGGGCCGGCCTCGTAGAGGGCCAGAACCGGGCGACGTTCCGGCTGGTACACGCAGAGCTCGGCGAAGGTGTAGATCTCCTCGCGGCGCAGGCCCATCATCGCAAGCTGGCGCTTGTTGAGCCGCGACAGCGCGTCATGAATACGGTCGAAATCACGCTCTTCGCGCATGTTCGAGAATAGCGCGACGGTCCGCGACGGCAGGCTCTTCAGACCGGCGAAAGCCTCGCGCGCCGCTTCACCGAAGGAATCGGCGACCCGGCGGATCGCGGACTGGCCGGCATAAATTCTGGTCGCGTCGGTCATGATCTAGGCCTTTCCTCTTCACCATGTCCCCGATCCGCGGAGCCGGATCCCGGGACAGCCCTCTTCATCGGCTGTAGGGGTGAGACGAGCGTGATCCGATCTTCATCCCGGACCTGTGCGGATTTCTTTAAGATCGGTTTCTTTCTGGTCCGGTAACGCCGCCTGCCGGACACTATATAAGTCGTCGCTACAGGCCGCGTGGCGCGCTCTTCGAGATGCCCTGCAAGCCAAAGCGACTTTTTTCGGATGATCCCCCGTCCTGACGCGTCTGATATGGTGAGCTGGACGGGAAACCGCTGGCTCGGGAAGTGTGATGCTGGGAAGAAGACGCCGACACCATGCAGTCGAGGCCGAAATACCCAAGCTACGGCGTTTCGCCCGGATGCTCGCGCGCAGCGACACCGAGGCGGACGATCTCGTGCAGGAAACCCTGCTACGCGCCATTGCCAAGTTCGATACCTTCGGCGGGCGCGCGGCACTTGGGACATGGCTTTGCCAGATCCTGGTCAACCTGCACCGCTCGCGCCACCGGCAGGACGCCCGACGACGTGAGCTTCTGGAAGAACGGGGGGCGGACGACGACCGCGTCGCCCCGCGACAGGAACAGGCGCTCGAGCTCGAGCAGACGCTCGCTGCGCTTGATGACCTGCCCGAGGAACAGCGCGAGGCCATCGTCCTCGTGGCTATCGACGGCGTCTCCTACGCTGAGGCAGCCGATGTCCTGGGCGTCAAGCTCGGTACGCTCATGTCCCGCATATCTCGCGGGCGTGCTGCGATCCGGGCGGCCATGGAGGGGAGCCCGGCGCGATCATCCCGCGTAGTGCGCCTCGGCGCCTGACGGGAGCATCACGCCAAGCGAAGGGTGAGCGGAGATGACTGAGAGCATGACGACGATCAGCGAAGCGGAACTGAACGCCTTCTGCGACGGCGAGCTCGAAGAGACTGAGAGTGCCCGCATTGCGGCTGCGATCGAGGCCGATCCCGCGCTGCGCGCCCGCATGTCGCGGATCATGGGCGATATCGCGTCGCTTCGTGCCGCCGGCGAGCCGGTCGAGGACGATCCCGCCACCAGGGTGCTGGCCGAGCGACTGGAGACTGCGGTGGTACGCCGCGAGCATCAGCGCACGCTGACTCAGGCCGCCATGGGTATCGCTGCGAGCGTGGCGATCGCGGCGGGCGGCTGGTTCGGTCACGCGGCCTATGTGAAGGCGACACCCGGGAAGTCGCGGCAGGACGGCCTGTTCCTTGCGGCCACGCAGGTGGAGAGCGTACCGGCCTTCGTCGCCGATGCAGCAGGCGCCCACCAGGTGTTCGCGCCCGACAATTTCCACCCGGTCGAGTTCACGGCTAAGGACGAAGCGGCGATGGCGCGCTGGTTCTCCGAGCGGCTGGGCGAGACGGCGGCGATCCCGCATCTGGAGGAACTGGGCTTCAACCTCGTCGGCGGTCGTCTGCTCGCCGGTGCCGAGGGGCCGATGGCGCAGGTGCTTTATGAGAACGGTGCTGGCGACCGGGTCAGCCTGGTGTTCGGCAAGCAGGTCGTGCCCGGCAGCGCCGAGTTGAAGCTGGTCCATGTCGGCAAGACCTACGCCAGCTACTGGCAGGAGAACGGGTTCTCCTGGGCGGTGGTCGAGGACACGCCGGGCGCCGATGTGAGCATGGTTGCCACGCATGTGGCGCGAATCACCCGCGAGTAACGCGCCGACCCGGCACGCCTCCCGCAGACACCAAAAGCCCGCAGCGATCGGTTGCGGGCTTTTCCATGTTTGCTCTCGACGGTCGGCTGGCATAGGCGCCGCTCTTCATGACGCGATCAGCCTGCGTCGCCGCGGCGCTCGTCGATCACCGTGCGCGGTGACAGGGGGGTGCGCGCCAGATAGGCGGCGCGTCCAATCATATGCGCTGCGACCGGCGCGGTCAGGAGCAGGAAGGCGAAGGCACCGAGCGCCCGGGCCACTGCCCAGCCCTGGTCGAAGCCGACGGCACAGCCCAGCATGATCAGCCCGACGCCCAGCGTGCCCGCCTTGGTCGAGGCATGCATGCGCATGAACACGTCCTGCATGCGCACGAGGCCGATGCCTGCGATCAGCGTGAAGAGCGCGCCGCCGATCAGCAGCGCCGAGGCGACGACCTCGCCCATGGTCGCGGTCTCGAACATCGTGAGCATGGCTCAGTTGCCCTCGCTTGCCGGGTTCAGGCCGGGCGTCCGTGCAGGCCTGCTGCCCCGCGCACCAGCCACACCGCTGCCGCGCGCGTGGCTGCGCATGATGAAGCGCGCGAAGGCCAGCGTTGCCAGGAAGCCCGCGATCGCCAGCACCAGCGCGATGTCGAGATAAGCAGTCTCATCCGCGGCGATCGCTCTCAGGCCGGCAAACCCCACGGTCAGCACCGACAGCATATCGATGGCCACGGCGCGGTCCGCCACGGTCGGGCCCAAGATCAGGCGCAGCACCGTCAGGGCCGCGGCCAGAAGCAGGATCCAGGTGGCCAGATCGGCCGAGAGCGACAGGAGCGTCATGACAGCGCCTCCAGCACCGGGCTCTCCAGCGTCTCGCGGATCTCGGCGCGCAGGTCATCCGGATCGTCGACGAACATCGCGTGGACATAGAGCGTCTCGCCATCCTCGGACAGGTCCAGGCTGAGCGTGCCGGGCGTCAGCGTCACGAGGCTGGAGACGGTCAGGATCTCGGCCTCGGTGCGGGCGCGCATCGGCACGCCGACGATGCCGGGCCGCGCGGTCGGGCGGATCGCCAACACGTCGCGGGCGACGCGGATCGAGGACAGTACCAGCTCGCGCAGGAACACGGCGGCCAGGCGAACCAGGCGCGGCACGCGCAGGAAATAGCCGTCGTCGGGGAACAGGCCGCGCACGATCCAGAGCGAGGCGAAACCCAGCACGAAGCCGATGGTCAGGCTGGTGATCGAATAGTCCGCGGCCAGCGCACCCCAGGCACCGGCCAATAGAAGGTTGATGGCGAAGACGTT
>JBCCSW010000292.1:0-5412 GCA_039199465.1 Pseudomonadota bacterium | reverse complement strand
TCGAAATCGCGTTCGGCGGCAAGAAAAGCGTCCTGCAGCTCGGCCGCGATACGGTCGCGCGCCGCCGCCGTCGCCGCTTCGGCATAGAGGGTCGGCCCCATGATCGGCACGTCGGCCGCAGTGAAGCCAAGCGCGATCTCGGCGCGGCCCGCGCCCGCCTCATCGATCCGGGCAAGCGCCTCGTAGAGCCTGTCGCAGGGCGCGCTGCCGGTATGCTGGGCATGCAATGGCACGAGATAAGGCGCGCGGTAATGGCTGCGGCAGAAGCGCGTGCCGGCCAGCAGGGACGCCAACGCCCCAAAGCAGCGCGCGCCGGTCGCTGCCATGTCGAGATGCGGATAGGTCCGGTAGATCGTCAGCGCATCCAGCCCCAGTGCCGCCTTGGCCGAGAGATTGGCGTGCAGGTCGAGGCTCGCGACGATCGGTCTTCGGTGGCCGAGTGCGGTGCGTAGCCGCCGGATCAGCACGGCCTCGCCATCCTCATGGCTGTCGGTGACCATGGCGCCGTGCAGGTCGAGATAGAGCGCATCGACCGGCCCGTCGGTGGCGATGCGTTCCAGCATCATGGTCACGATGCGCTCGAAGGCGTCGTCGGCGACGCGCCCGCCAGGCTCGGCCGCGCACCAGAGGATCGGCACGATCTCGGTGTCCCGGGCTGCCTGTGCCGCCTCGATAAAGCCCGCGATGGGCAGGTTTAGGCCGGCTGTGCCGGTCAGCACCGCATCGCCGGCAAGCAGGCCGGGCCAGCTGTCGGCCCTCTCGAAATCGGCGAAGACGGTCGGGAAGGGTGCGAAGGTGTTGGTCTCGTGCTGGAAACCGGCGACGGCGATCCGCGGCATGGCTCAGCGCGACCAGTCTATCGCGTCCAGCATCAAGGCCAGCCGGCGTGCGCGGTGCGGCGCAACCTGGCCGACCCAGGCCACGCGACCCTCAAGATGGGCGCGGAAGGCGGGGTGGCCGGCGCGGTTCTGGCCGGACGGGCCATGGCGCAGGCAGTTGGTCAAGATCGCCTTCAGCCGGTCCATCTCGTCGCGGGGCAGGCCGACGCTCTGGTTCACCACGATGCCGGTCACCTGCTGGCGTTGGCCGGCGCGCATCACGCGGACCTTGCCGGCGTTCAGCACAAAGCCCTCGTCGCGGGCAATGCCGTCGAGACGTTGCAGGACGGGCGCCGCGTCGCGACCGAAGGCGCTGGCGGGGCCCGAGAAGGTCAGGTCGTCGGCATAGCGCGTGTAGCCTGCGCCCCGGCGCGCGGCCAGCGCGTGGAGCCGCCGGTCGAGCCCGTGCGCCGCGAGATTGGCGAGCGCCGGCGAGGTGGGGGCGCCCTGTGGCAGGTGCGGGACGGCCAGATGCGCGCGCATCGTGTGCCGCTCGCGCCCCGGCCCGTCGATCGGCCCCATCAGGGCGCGCGGCGTGGCGGTGGTGACCAGGCCGGTTAGCAGGCGTGCGACGCCGGCGGGATAGCCCAGGCAGCGAAAGATGCCGTTGATCCGGCTGGCGGTGATCAGGGTGAAGAAGTCCTTGAGGTCTGCCGTCAGCACCATCTCCTCGCCGGTGTGGCGCGCAGCGCCTTGCACGGCGTTGCGGCCGCGCATGAAGCCAAAGGCGGCCGGGTGGACCGGCACGGGGTCGAGGATGGTCCTGAGCAGGTCGCGCTGCACGGCCTTAAGGCGGGGTGCCGGTGCCTCGACAGGGCGGGGCAACCCCCGACGGCGCGGGATCCAATGCACGGCGTAGTGCGGTGCTCCGCGCACGCCGGGGCGGCTGAGGCGGTCTGACGGGTCGGCGAGCCAGTCCAGCTCGGTGCTCGACAGCCCGAGCCAGGCCGCGAGCGCGCCTGTGGTCGCGAGCGGCGGGATATCCAGCCCCTGGAAGCGCGGTGCCGGTCGGAAGACAGGTGGCGCGAGCGGGATCGCGGGCGGGCTGTTGCGCCGCCGCGCCAGCTCCCGCGCTACGCTACGCAGGCTGGAGCAATCACGGAGCATCGCCGCCAGCCTGTCGTTGGAGGGAGGGTAGGGTCGCCGCCACTCCGCCAGCGCCGCTTCGATCTCGGCAACCAGTCGAGCCGTGTGTTTCGGCGGGTTTGGGCCGGTCCAGGCGAGGAGCGCTCTGTTGCGGCCCTCGCTCGTCCAAGCGCCGGCCAATAGGACTGCCGCGATCTGGCGCGCGATCGGGTTCACCGCGCGTCCCGGGGTGCTTGGGACGCGGAGAGGCGTGGCGGACGGGTGCAGCCGTGCGATGGCGGTGCCGACCTTCCGATGTCGTCACGCGGGGGACGTCCGGCTATGCCGGACCGGGCCCGCGTGTTGCCGTGCGTGGGTTTCGTCCAAGCGCCGGGGTAGCCCCAGCGCGGCCTTAGCGACCGCCTCGACACCGCCATCGGGCGCGATGCTGGGCCGCAGCCTAGGCGGTGGTCAAGCTCAGGTCTTGCGAAAGCTGTCGAGGCTGACGACCTGGCCGCGCTGTCCGCTCTCATCGCCGTCATCGCCCGGTTTGGGGTCGCCGCCTGCGGCGCTGTCCTCCGCGCCATCCCCGGTGCGGCCGTCTGCGCTGCCGTCTGCGCGCCCGTCTGCCCCCCTGTCCGCGTCGCCGTCCGCAGCCCGACCCTGCGCACCGGCGTCGGCAGTCGTCTCGCCATCGGAGGGCACCGCTTCGACTACCGGGGCGGGCGCGTCCTCGTCCATATCGTCGAACTTCAGGCCAAACTTCACCGAGGGATCGATGAAGGTCTTCACGGCCGCGAAGGGCACCACCAGCGTCTGCGGCACGTTCGAGAAGTTGAGCGTCACGGTGAACCTGTCGCCCATGACGGCGAGACCCTCGAACCATTCCTGCAAGACGATCATCATCTCGGCGGGATAGGCCTCGCGCAGGGTATCGGGCATGTCGACCCCGGGATGCGTCGTGTCGAAGGTGATATAGAAATGATGCTCGCCCGGCAGGCCATCCTCGGCCACCAGGCCAAGCACGTCGGACATGACCGAGCGCATGGCCCGCTCCATGATCCGACCGTAGTTGATGCCACCCGACGATGTCATGCCGCCTCCCGCGGGCGACCTTACCCGATTCTGGACCCGTGAAAAGGCGGCTGTCCAGGAAGTGGCAAGGGTCAAGACGCCGCGTCCAGGAAAGCAGTGCCGTCAGCGGCTTAGCCATCGGCGGCGGCTGGAGACGGTGTCATTCAACGGGAGAGGGTGGTGCAGGCTTCTGTTGCCAGGTGCCTGCGGACCCCGCCTGACGCGGCTAAGCGCCAGGGCTTGAGTTTCGGTTTGGCTACCGCTTACGCGGCAACGGCCACCGGAGCACGGTTGTCATTGGCAACTGTACTTTGCGGACCGATAACGGTGGTACCTCACCGAGCGAAAGCCACGTCTTTACACGTCTGTCGATCCTGTTTCGGCCCCATGCCCGCCCAAGAACGGGGTTGGTGGAGCCGCCGGGTACCGCCCCCGGGTCCAGTCCGCTTATTCCACGCGCGTTTATCGCCATAGTCCTGTCGGACAGCCGAGATATAAGGCAGTCTGGGGTACGAAGGAAGACGGCTGAGCGATGCAATCGCGCGGTGGGCGGTCGTCGTTCAGGTGCCCGTGAGCGCGACCAGGGGAAGAGGGTCGGTCGCACCAGGCCATGCCGAGGGCGCCCGCCGAGCCGGTACCGGGGACAGGGCATGAGCGGCACGACACTGCCGGCCGGGGGCCGGGCATTGACCATCGGGCGGGTGGCCGGCATGCCGGTCGCGCATCTGGTGCTGATCGGCGTCGTCGCGCTTCTGCTGTTCTGGGGCTCGCTCCGCCACGGCATGCCCTATGGCAACAGCTATCACTACAACCTCACCTGGACGAACGAGGTCGCGGAACAGATGGCGGCGGGCACGCTGTATCCGCGCTGGTTGCCCTCGACCTGGGGCGGTGCGGGATCGCCCGACTTCTATTTCTATCCGCCGCTGTTCTTTCTGGTCTCGGGCGCGTTCACGGTGCTGAGCGGGCTTGGCGCCGCCTTCTCCCAGGTCTGGACGGCGATGCTGTTCCATGCCGTCTCGGGCATCGGCACCTGGCGTTTGGCGCGAAGCCTGGAGATCGCGCCGCTCGGTTGCCTTGCCGCTGCGATCGCGCTGATGGCGGCGCCCTACCATCTGATCGACTGGGTGATCCGCAATGCGAATGCCGAGCTGGCCGGCTATGCCGCGCTCGGCTTCGTGTTGTCGGGCGCGATCGACGTGATGCGTCGCCGGCGGGGCCATCTGGTGCTGGGCTGCGCGACGATGGCGGCCATGCTGTCGCATATCCTGCTGGCGCCGATCGCGGGGCTCGCCTGCGCCGTGCTGACCCTGGTGTTCTGGCGCGACGCGACGCTGCGCCGGCTTGTCGAGGCGACGGTGGCGGGCGTCGCCGGCGTCGTCGCGGCGGGTGTCTATGTCGTGCCGGCCATGCTGCTGCGGCACACCGTCGATGACGAAGTGCTGACCGACTATCACTGGTCGGCGCATCTTCTGACGCTCGACAATCTGGGCGGCACGATCGTGGCCTGGGTCTATGCGGCGAATGCCCTGCACCTGGCGGTGATCGTGATCGTGCTGCTCGCGCTCAGGCACCGGCTGCCGGCGGCGGCTGCGGCGGTCGCGGCGCTGACCGCGCTCTGCTGGTTCATGTGGAGCCCGTTGGCGGCGCCGCTATACGCGCATACGCCGCTCGAGATGCTGCAGTTTCCGTGGCGCTTCTCGGTGCTGGCCGATCATGCCTGGGCGCTGGCGGTCGGGATGGCCGTGGCCGGACTGGCCGCTAGCGCCTCGATGTTCAGGCGTATCGTGCTGGGTGCGGCGCTGGTGCTGACAACGGCAGGATTGCTGCTGTTCCAGCCGGCATTCTGGCAGGCCCCACGCGCCACGCTTTGGGAGCCGTGGACCGTCTACGAGCTTCGGATCTCACCGCTGGAATGGCTCTCGGCCGGCACCGGCGAACGGCCGTTCTCGTTCGAGGACCTGAAGGCGCGCCAGGCGCCGCTGCCGCCGCTGGACGGGGCGCCGACGGTGCGGGTCGACGGGGGCAGTGTGGACGGGGGCAGTGTGACGGTCATCGCCGAGGCGGCGCGCGAAATCACCTTCGCCACGACATGCGAGAGTTCCTGCGCCGTCACCTTCAGGCGCAATTACTGGGCCTTCTGGCGGCTCGTGTCGCGTGATGACGGGGCCGAGGTTGCGCTGGCGCCGGCCCGGCCGCATCCGCTCGCGACGGCGGTCCTGCCCGCAGGCGAGCATCGCTGGCGGCTGCGGCTGGAACGGCCGGCCGTGGAGTATGCCGGCTGGGCCGTCAGCGGCCTCGGTATCCTCGGGCTGGTCGCGATGGCACTAGTCGTCCGCCGGCGCGAGCGGGTCGGCGAGGAGAGCGGCCGCGGGAAGCAGGGGCACGTTCTCTG
>JBCCSW010000291.1:0-5438 GCA_039199465.1 Pseudomonadota bacterium | reverse complement strand
GCCACCTGAGGTCGCTCTCGAAGAACGCGCGCAGATCGGGGATGCCGTATTTCAACATCGCGATGCGGTCGATGCCGATGCCGAAGGCGAAGCCCTGCCACTGGTCCGGGTCGATGCCGCCTGCCCGCATCACATTGGGATGGATCATCCCGCTCCCGAGGATCTCGAGCCAGCTCTCGCCCTGGCCGATGGTCAGCTTGCCGCCCTCCCACGAGCAGCGGATATCGACCTCGGCCGACGGCTCGGTGAAGGGGAAGTGCGAGGCGCGGAAGCGCAGCTCGACGCCGTCGACCTCGAAGAAGGCCGCGCAGAACGCCTCCAGCGTCCATTTCAGCTGCGCCATCGACACGTCGCGATCGATCGCCAACCCCTCGACCTGATGGAACATCGGCGTGTGGGTCTGGTCGTAATCGGCGCGGTAGACGCGGCCGGGGCAGATGAAGCGGCAGGGCGCACCACGCGCCTGCATGCCGCGGATTTGCACCGGCGAGGTATGGGTGCGCAGCACATGCGGCGGGCGCGTGTCGCCCTCGGCCTGCACCATGTAGAACGTGTCCATCTCGGTGCGGGTCGGGTGCTCGGCCGGGATGTTGAGCGCGTCGAAGTTGTACCAGTCCTCTTCGATCTGCGGGCCCTCGGCGATCTCGAAGCCCATATCGGCAAAGATCGCGGCGATCTCCTCCTCGACCTGGCTGACGGGGTGGATCGCGCCCTGGGCGCCCGGTCGGGCGGCGAGCGTGATGTCGAGCCACTCGGACTTGAGACGCTCCTCAAGCGCCGCGTCGGAGAGCGCCTGCTTGCGCGCGCTGATCGCGGCATTGACCTCGTCTTTGAGCGCGTTGAGCGCTGGGCCGGCGGTCTTGCGCTCTTCGGGCGTCATTCTGCCGAGCTCGCGCATCATCAGCGCGATCTCGCCCTTCTTGCCGAGCGCCGCGACGCGCACGGCCTCGATCGCGGCCTCGTCGCCGGCATCGGCGACCTGGCCGAGTACCCTGCCGCGGATTTCCGTCAGCTCGTTCATGGCGGTTTCCCCAGCGCCGTTCCCAGACCGCGACTACGCGGGCGGGGTAACGGGGGGCCGGGGCAAAGGCAAGACGGGCCTCACTCGGCCGCGCCGGTCGCAGTCCCGGTCGCAGAGCCCGGCACAGTCCTTGGCGCCGTCACGGTCGCAGTCCCTGGCACAATCCCTGGCGCCGTCCCCGTCGCCGCGGCAGATCCCGCCCCCGTCGTGGCCCCCGTCGTGGCCCCCGTCGTGGCCGCCATCGTCGACCCTGTCGCGGGCCCTCTCGCGGGCCCAGGGGCAAGCCCGGTGGCCACGCCCGCCGCCGCCGACCGCAGTTCGATCAGCGGCGCGAGGGCGGTCCAGATCACCTCGGCCGCCAGCACCGCGCCGGCCGGGCTGGCGTGATAGCGATCGGGTCCATAGAGCATCACGCCGGCGGCGGAAGCCTCGAGCCAACGTCGTGCGACCGGCGCCACGGCAATGCGCGGATCATCCTCGGCCATGGCGTCGAAATGGGCGGCCGTGGCCGCTGTCATGGCGCCCGGACCGTCCGGCGTCGCCACACCGCCCCGCAACCAGCGCCGGGCATAGAGCGGGTGGTCGGCAGCCCTGGCCCAGGGCGTCACCAGCAGGACCGGCGCCGGGGCGACGAGGCGCGCGACATAGGCCACCGCCGCCTTGCTGTCCCGTGCATAGGCCGGATCAAGCGCCGTGGTGCTGTGATCCTGCAGCACGACCGCGTCCCAGTCGTGATCGGTCAAGAGCCGGGCCACATCCGGGGTCGCGAGCGTCCGTGCGAGCCGCGCACCGCCCTCGGCCACCGTGACGGTGGCAATCGACCTGCCCTCCGCCACAGCGCGCGCGGCGACGAGGTCGGGGACGTCGTGCTGATAGGTGAAGGAATTGCCGACGAACAGCACCGCGGGTGCGGCAGCGGCAGTTGCTTCGACAGCCCGTTCGCTGGCCTTGGCGAGGGCGACGTCGTCAAGCAGGCGCAGCTGCGCCTCGGCAGGGGCCGAGACGACGGCGAGCAGGCAAGCGAGGGCCGGGCCGGCCACCCGCGCCAGCCCGCCCGACCAGAGGTGCGAGCGCATCATTCCATGCCTTCGAGCTCGGTGATGAAGCGGTCGATCAGGTCCAGCCCATGGGTCCAGAACGCCGGGTCCGAGGCATCCAGACCAAAGGGCGCCAGGAGCGCCTTGTGGTGCTTCGAGCCGCCCGCCGACAGCATCTCGAAATACTTGTCCTGAAAGCCCGGCTCGCCCTTCTCGTAGACGGCGTAGAGCGCGTTCACCAGGCCGTCCCCGAAGGCGTAGGCGTAGACATAGAACGGTGCGTGGATGAAGTGCGGGATATAGGCCCAGAAGGTGTCGTAGCCCGGGCCCAGGGTGATCGCCGGGCCGAGGCTCTCGGCCTGCACCTCGACCCAGATGCGGCCGAGATCGTCGGACGACAGCTCGCCCTCGCGGCGGGCCGTGTGGATGCGCCGCTCGAACTCGTAGAACGCGATCTGGCGGACGACCGTGTTGATCATGTCCTCGACCTTGCCCGCCAGAAGCTGCTTGCGCCGCGCCGGATCGGTCTCGGCATCCAGCAGGCGGCGGAAGGTCAGCATCTCTCCGAAGACCGACGCGGTCTCGGCCAGGGTCAGGGGCGTCGAGGACAGGAGCTCGCCCTGCCCCGCCGCCAGGCGCTGATGCACGCCGTGGCCCAGCTCATGCGCCAGCGTCATCACGTCCCGCGGTTTGCCGAGATAGTTGAGCATCACGTAAGGATGCGCGTCGGTCACGGTCGGGTGGGCAAAGGCGCCCGGTGCCTTGCCAGGGCTCGCCGGCGCATCGATCCAGCCCTTGTCGAAGAAAGGCGCCGCCAGCTCGGCCATCTTCGGGTCGAAACCGGCATAGGCATCCAGCACCATGGTTCGCGCCTCGGCCCAGCCGATCAGGCGGTCGGGGGTCTGCGGCAAGGGCGCGTTGCGATCCCAGAACTCCAGCGTCTCCAAGCCCAACCACTTGGCCTTCAGCGCGTAGTAGCGATGGCTGAGCCGCGGATAGGCGGCCTGGACCGAGGTGCGGAGCGCGTCGACGACCTCGGGCTCCACATGGTTGGCGAGGTGGCGGCCGTGATCGGGCGCCGGCAGCTTGCGCCAGCGGTCCTCGATCTCCTTCTCCTTGATGAGCGTGTTGGTGATCAGGGTGAACAGGCGGATGTTCTCGCCCAGTGTCTTGACCAGCGCCGTGCCCGCGGCCTCGCGTTTGGCGCGGTCGGCGTCGGTCATCAGCGTGAGGGTCTGCTCCAGCGCCAGCGTCTCGCCGTCGACATCGAACTTGAGCGCCGACATCGTCTCGTCGAACAGCCGGTTCCAGGCCGATGCACCGACGACCGACTGGTCGTGCAGGAACTTCTCAAGCTCGTCCGACAGCTGGAACGGGGCAAGCGCGCGGACCCGGTCGAGCCATGGGCGATAGCGCGCCAGCGCCGCCGAAGCGTCATAGAGCGCGCCGAGATGCCCCGCCTCCAGTTTGTTGAGCTCGAGCGAGAAGAACACGGCCGGGTTGGTGATCTCGGTCACCCGAACGTGCATGTTGCCCATCATGCGCGCGCGCTCTGGGTCCTGGGTGTTCTGCTGATAGCGGAGCCCGACATAGCTCATGATCCGGCCGAGCGTCGTCTGCATCGACTCGTAACGCGCGATCGCCTCGGCCAGACCGTCGCCGTCGAGGGTGGCAAGCTTGCCCTCGTAGTCGGCGGCGAAGGCGGTGGCCGCCTCGGCAGTGGCGTCGAGATCCGCCACGAGCCGCGGATCCTCGTCGGCCGCATACAGGTCGCTCAGATCCCACACCGGCAGCTCGCCGAGTGCGGCCGCGCCTACAGCGTCGTCGGCCGGGGCGCGCGCTGAGCGGATGTCGGTGATGCGGCGGTTGGGCGTCATCATGTCCTCATGGCATCGGGAAGATCGGGTTGCGGTGGACGATGGCCCTCGTCGGCCGAAAGACCAGAGAGCGCAAGGCCGCGGCCAGTCTAAGGCAGCCGTCGCGACGACCGGCAAGGCGGGCCGAACGCCAGCCTTGGGCAAGACATGGGCTAGAGCCGCGGCGGGCCCGGCGGTTGGGGCGGCGGCTCGGTCAGAGCGTGGTGCCGCCCTCGCCGAAGGGGTTCTCGACCTCCTCCGCGCCGTCGTCTTTCGGCGGCAGGGGCGGCGCGTCCTCGCGGCGTCTGATCAGGATATCGCCGTTGTCGAGGATCACCGGGTCCTCGTAGTTGCGCAGGTCGTCCACCTGGCGCAACGTGTCGAAGGTGTTGCCGAGACGGTCGAGCGTGGGCTCCACCTCCTCCACCATCTTGTCCCAAACGCGGTCGAACTCCTGCTTCAGCGCGTCCATGTCGATCCGCCCGTCTCGATCCAGCGGCGCATCGACGGTCGTGGTCTGCGCCGCTGCGGGTGTGGCGAGCAGGACAAGGCCGGACAGCGCGATTGGGATCAGTCGTCGCCGGGTCATCTACACCTCCCTGGTTGAGCCTGGTCGAGGTGGTTCTGATGTCGGGGCGCGGCGGGCCGACACAAGGGGACAGATCCGCGATATCGGGGCATTGCGCAATGAAATAGGCCCCGCGATCGCTCGCGGGGCCCGGATGTCGTCTTGGCCTAACGCCGGCGCGAGGATCACTCCGTCAGGGTGATCTCGACGCGGCGGTTCAGCTGCTCGCGCACATTGTCGCCGGTCACGCGGGCCGGATCGCTCTCGCCGCGGCCGGCCACGGTCAGCGCATCCGTGGGCACGCCGCTGTCGACGAGGCTGCGCGCCACGGTCCGTGCACGACGCTCGGACAGCGCCTGGTTGTAGCTGTCCGACCCGACGGTGTCGGCATGGCCAACGATCGAGGCGGCGGCGGCACCGATATCGGTGAAGGTGGCGACGACCTCGTCCAGCGTCTCACGCGCCGCGGCGGTCAGGTCGCTGCGGTTGAAGCCGAAATAAACGATGAAGTTCGTGTCGACCGGCGGCGGCAGGCAGGCAGCCTTTGCTTCGTTGTAGAGCGCGAAAGCGTCGTCGGCCGAGATGCACGAACCCTCGCCGCCGCGCAGCGCCTCGAGCCACTGGTCCCACATCGCCTGCAGACGGGCACAGGCCTCGGGCCGCTCCTCGCGGTTGGCGAGAATGATCTCGACCGTCTCGTCGTAGAGTGTGCCGGCTTCGGTGTCGGCGACACCGAGCGAGGCGGGCTCCCACGGTCCGACATTGGCGCCGGCCGATGCCGCCTCGGCCTTCGCGATGTAGGCGGTCGAGTTGTACCAGCGAACGTCGATTTCCCCAAGTTGCCGATTAAGGAGCGCAATCTACTGGATAAGAATAATTTGACGTTGGGGGAGGCCCGGACGGCGGAGGTGTTTAAGGCTAGGTCGATGTCCCAAGACCGGATTGAGAAGTTTCTC
>JBCCSW010000290.1:0-5441 GCA_039199465.1 Pseudomonadota bacterium | reverse complement strand
GCCATGGTGGGGGACGGGCCATTGCACCGGATCGAGCGCGTCGTACTCCGCGTCGCCCAGGTGCTTGAGCCCAGAGATGTCGAAATCGCCACCCAGCGACGAGGCCACGCCCGACAGCGCTGCATGCTCGCGGAACACCGCGGCCTCGCTCTCCCAGGCGAAGGCCTCGGGCCAGCCCATGGCGGCGCCCACATCGGCGATGATCCGCCAGTCAGGGCGCGCCTGGCCGGGGGCGGGCAAGAACGGCCGCTGCCGGCTGATCCGCCGCTCGGAATTGGTGACAGTGCCGGATTTCTCGCCCCAGCCGGTGGCGGGCAGCAGCACATCGGCCAGGCGCGTCGTGTCGGTGTCGGCCATGATGTCGGAGACCACCACGAAGGGGCAGGCGGCGATCGCGGCGGCGACATCGTCGGCCTGCGGCAGGCTGACGGCAGGGTTGGTCGACATGATCCAAAGCGCCTTGATCCGCCCATCGGCGCAGGCCTGGAACAGGTCGACTGCCTTCAAGCCCACCGCCTCGGGCATCGCGGGCGCATCCCAGAAGGCGCGCACGCCCTCACGATGGACGAGGTTGTCGAGATCGAGATGACAGGCGAGCGCCGTCGCCAGCCCACCGACCTCGCGCCCGCCCATCGCATTGGGCTGCCCGGTGACCGAGAACGGGCCCATGCCGGGCCGGCCGATCCGGCCGGTCGCGAGGTGGCAGTTCAGGATCGCGTTGACCTTGTCGACGCCGGCGCTCGACTGGTTGACGCCCTGGCTGAACACCGTGACGACCCGCTCGGTACCGATCCACGACCGGGTAAAGGCCGCGATGTCGGCAGGGGCGAGACCGGTGATCCGGGCCGTGGCGGCGCGCGTGGCGGCATCGGCGGCGGCCATCGCCTCGCCCAGACCGTCGATATGGGCCTTGGTGAACGCGGCATCGACGGCGCCCTCTGCCCCGATGCGGTTCAGAAGATGGTTGAACAGGGCCACATCGGTGCCGGGCGCGAGACGCAGGGTCATGTCGGCGATCGCGGCGGTCGCGGTGCGCCGCGGGTCGATCACCACGACCCGCATGTCCGGTCGCAGGGCCTTGGCCGCCGCCAGGCGCTGGAAAAGCACCGGGTGGCACCAGGCGAGGTTCGAGCCGACCAGGACGACGAGATCGGCTTCTTCCAGGTCCTCATAGGTCCCAGGCACGGTATCGGCCCCGAAAGCACGCTTCTGCCCGACCACGGTCGAGGCCATGCAGAGCCGGGAATTCGTGTCGATATTGGCCGAGCCGATGAAGCCCTTCATCAGCTTGTTGGCGACGTAATAGTCCTCGGTCAGGAGCTGGCCCGAGACGTAGAAGGCGACGCTGTCGGGCCCGTGCGTCGCGATCGCGGTGCGGAACCGCTCGGCGACCAGGCCGATCGCCTCGTCCCAGGGCGCGCGTCGGCCGTGGATCTGTGGCGCGAGCAGGCGCCCCTCCAGATCGACCGTCTCGCCGAGGGCCGAGCCCTTCGAGCAGAGCCGCCCGAAATTCGCCGGATGATCCGGGTCGCCGGCGATCGCCGCGCCGCCGCGCCCGTCGGGCGTCGCGATCACGCCGCAGCCGACCCCGCAATAGGGGCAGGCCGTCGCGACCGGGCAGCCGGGTGTCGCGGGCGCCGACATGGTTCAGGCGGCGAGGGGCGCAGATGCGCCGGCGGCTTGCGCGCCAAGCGACACCCCCGCCAACGCCGCCGCCGTCTGCGATCCGCCGTTGCTGCCCGTGACGTTTCGGTCACCCGGCCAGGCTGCAACGGCCGCCATAGGGTCCAGGGGCGCGGCCTCCACCGCCGATGGCCCGAAGATCAGCGCCTCGCGCATCGCCGAGACGTCGGTGCCGTCCCTGATCTTGCCGAAGAACCAGGGCCCGTCCGCGGTCTCGCCATAGAGCACGGCGCCGATCAGCCGGCCGCCGTCGAGCACCAGACGCTTGTAGATCCCGCGGGCCGGATCGCGCAGCACGATCTCCTCGCGCCCCTCGGCCTCGCCGAAATCGCCGGCCGAGAACAGATCGATGCCGGTGACCTTCAGCTTGGTCGCAGTCTCGGTCCGGGCATAGGCCGCCTGCCCGCCCATCAGCGTCCGCGCGGCCACCGCGGCCATGTCGAACAGCGGCGCCACAAGCCCGTAGACCTGGCCCCGATGCTCGACGCATTCGCCGAGCGCGAGGATATCGGGATCCGAGGTCACCATCCGGTCATCGACCTGGATGCCCCGCCCACAGGCGAGGCCCGCATCGGTGGCGAGCGCGGTCGCGGGGCGGATGCCGACCGCCATGCAGACGAGATCGGCCGGATACTCGGTGCCGTCATCCAGACGCACGGCCTCCACACGCTCGCGGCCGAGGATCTGGTGGGTGTTCGCGCGGCAATGGATGCGGATGCCGCGATCCTCCAGCGCGCGCTGCAACAGGTCGGCCGCGGCCGGGTCCAACTGGCGCTCCATCAGATGCGGCATCAGATGCAGCACCGTCACCTCCATGCCGCGCGATCTCATGCCGGCGGCCGCCTCCAGCCCCAGCAGGCCGCCGCCGATCACCACGGCACGGGCGCCGGGCCGCGCGGCCGCGATCATCGCCTGGGTGTCATCGAGGTCGCGATAGCTGACGACGCCCGGCAGGTCGCGGCCGGGCACGGGGATGATGAAGGGCGCGGAGCCCGTCGCGATCACCAGCCGGTCATAGGGGGTCTCACCGCGGGCTGAGAGAACCACGCGTCGCTTGCGATCGATCGCCGTCACCGCCTCGCCGAAACGGCAGGACACGCCACGGGTCGCGTACCAGGCCGCATCATGGGTGACGATGTCGGCATACGTCTTCTCGCCCGCCAGCACGGGGCTCAACATGATGCGGTTGTAGTTGCCCCGCGGCTCGGCCCCGAACAGCGTCACCTCGAAGCGCCCGTTGCCATGGCCGCGGCTGCCGGGCGCATCCAGCAGGTGCTCCAGCATGCGGCCTGATGCCATGCCGGCACCGATGACGACGAGACGCTGCATCGAGCCTACTCCGCCGCGACGCGACCGGCGCGGGGGTAGGCCGAGGCCACCATCATCTCCGAGACCGCGGCATAGGTCCGCTCCCATGCCGCACGAGTCTCGGCATCGATCCCCTCGCCGAGCGCCATCTCCAGCGTCCAGAGCAGCGCCTCGCCGACCGGCGCGTAGTGCTGCGGGGTGACCCCGTTGGCGACCAGGCGCCCGGCAAGATCGCCGAGCGCGGCAGACAGGGACACCGGGCTGTCCAGATGCGCGACGGCGACGCCGAGCCAGTGCACGGCGGCGACCCCGCTACTCCGCATCTCGCCCGTGAACAGCGCCTGCATCTCGGGTGCGATCTGGAACAGCCGGGCGTGGAACAGCTCGGAGGCGAGGCTCGAGATCGGCAGGATCTGGCGAAACGACCGCTCGACCAACGCGATATCCCCGGCGCTCAGCAGCGGGCTCGGTGTCATGGCGCCCTCCCTCAGGCGGCTTTCTTGGCGTGCGCGCCGTGCTCATACTCCTCGAGGAAGGCGAGCAGCTCTTCGCGATAGGCGTAGTAGTCCGGGTGCTCGAGCAGGGCGCGACGCGACCGGGGCCGCGGCAGCGAGACGTCCATGATCTTGCCGATCCGGGCGTGCGGGCCGTTGGTCATCATCACCACGCGGTCGGCCAGCAGGATCGCCTCGTCCACGTCATGGGTGACGCAGACGGCGGTGACCTTGGTGCGCGACCACACCTCCATCAGCACCTCCTGCAGCTCCCAGCGCGTGAGGCTGTCGAGCATCCCGAAGGGCTCGTCGAGCAGGAGGAGCTTCGGGCTGAGGGCGAAGGCGCGGGCGATGCCGACGCGCTGCTTCATACCGTTAGACAGCTCGGACGCCGAGCGATCCATGGCATCGGCCAGGCCGACGCGCTCCAGATAGTACTCGACCACGTCCTGCCGCTCGGCCTGACTGGCCTTGGGATAGACACGGTCGGCCCCGATGGCGCAGTTCTCCCGCGCCGTCAGCCACGGGAACAGCGAGGGCGCCTGGAACACCACCGCCCGCTCGGGATCGGCATCGGTGACGTGCTTGCCATCCAGCACGATGGCGCCTTCGCTGATCTCGTTCAGACCAGCCGTCATGGTAAGCACGGTCGACTTGCCGCAGCCGGAATGGCCGATCAGCGAAATGAACTCGCCCTTCGTCAGCGAGAGATCGACGCCGTCTACGACCGTCAGCGGGCCCTTCGGCGTCGGATAGATCTTGGTCAGCTTCGAGAACTGCAGATAGCGCTCGTCGGTGCGCTGCAGCTGCGCGGCCTCGGCATAGGCCTTGGGCAGACCGTGGATCGGCACGACGTCGGGCAGCGTGCGCGTGCCTTCGACCTTGGCGGCGATGCCGACCTCCATCAGATACTGCGTCACGCGCCCGCGGAGCGCCTTGAACACCGGGTCGTGGTTCATCGCCGTGCGCGCGCGCGGCCGGGCCAGGTTCACCTCGAACGGCTCGGACAGGGTGCCGTCGGGGTTCAAGGCGATGATCCGGTCGGCCATCAGAATGGCCTCGTCCACGTCGTTGGTGACCAGGACGACGGTCTTGCGTGCCGCGCTGCCATCGCCCTCCCAGATGCGGACGATCTCGTCCTGCAGATTGGCCCGGGTCAGGGCATCCAGCGCCGACAGCGGCTCGTCCATCAACAGCACCTCGGGGCTCATCGCGAGCGCCCGTGCCACGGCGACGCGCTGGCGCATGCCGCCCGACAGCTCGGCCGGGCGCCGGTCGGTGGCGTGGCCGAGGCCCACCATCGTCACGAAACGATCGACGATCGCCGCGCGCTCGGCTTTGGGCTTGGCGCCGTGCACGCTGTCGACCGCCAGCGCCACGTTGCCGGTCACCGTCAGCCACGGCATCAGCGAGTAGGACTGGAAGATCACGCCGCGCTCGGGCCCGGGGCCGTCGATCGGCTTGCCGTGGAAGAGCGCTTCCCCCTGGTCGGGCTTTTCCAGGCCCGCGAGCAGGTTGACGAGGGTCGTCTTGCCGGTCCCGGAGAAGCCGACGATGGCCACGAACTCTCCCTTATCGACCGCCAGATCGATCGACTGCAGCACCTCGTTGCGGGCGATACCGTCGCCGAACCCCTTCGAGACCGATCTAAGCTCCAGGATGGCCATGGCGCTCACCGCTTGTCCGAGTGGGTGAAGGCCGCCTGGACCGCATACATCATGCGATCCAGCAGGAAGCCGATGATGCCGATCGTGAAGACGGCCACCATGATCTTGGCGAGGCTCTGCGAACTGCCGTTCTGGAACTCGTCCCAAACGAACTTCCCGAGGCCGGGGTTCTGGGCCAGCATCTCGGCCGCGATCAGCACCATCCAACCGACGCCGAGGCTGAGCCGGAGGCCCGTGAAGATCAGCGGCAGCGCCGAGGGCAGCACCAGCTTGGTGATCTTGGTCCAGG
>JBCCSW010000289.1:0-5448 GCA_039199465.1 Pseudomonadota bacterium | reverse complement strand
GCGCTGTCGGCCAAGCTGATCGAGCAGGAGGGCTTCGACCTGACCTTCATGTCGGGCTTCGCGGCTTCGGCCAGCCGCATCGGGGCGCCGGATCTCGGCCTGATGAGCTATGGCGAGGTGGTCGAACAGGCCCGCAACATCACCGAGGGGCTGACGATCCCACTGATCGCCGACGGCGACACGGGGTATGGCAATGCCATGAACGTGCGCCGGACGGTCACTGGCATGGCCCGCGCAGGCGCGGCCTGCGTGATGATCGAGGATCAGCTCGCCCCCAAGCGCTGTGGCCATACGCCGGGCAAGGACGTGGTCGGCCGCGACGAGGCCTATGACCGGATCAAAGCCGCCGTCGATGCCCGGGCCGAGGCCGATATACTCATCATGGCCCGCACCGATGCCCGCCACACGCTGGGACTGGCCGAGGCGATGGAGCGCGCCGCCAAGTTCCGCGATCTTGGCGCCGATATCCTGTTCGTCGAGGCGCCGCGCACCGTCGACGAGATGCGCACGGTCTGTGAGGGGCTGGAGGGTCCGAAGATGGCCAACATCGTCGAGGGCGGCGAGACCCCGGCTCTCTCCCACGCCGAACTTCGCGATCTGGGCTATGCCATCGCCGCCTATCCGCTCACCCTGATGGCGGCGGCCATGCAGGCCATGGTGACCACGCTGGCCCGGTTCCGCGACGACGCCCCGCGCGAGGGCATCATGGATTTCAAGGAACTCCGCCACCGCATCGGCTTCGACGCCTACTACGAGGCGTCGAGTACCTACACCTCGGCGCTCCGGCGGCACTGAAGCAGCGAGAGGTGCCGTTTCTCGTCCTCCGCGTGCCGAATATCGGGCCAAAGGCGCTGGCGGGACCCCCGAACGATTTCCCCAACCGCGAGAGTGCGGAGGCGAGGCTGAAGGAGATCATGTCCGCGCAGCTGATGCCGCACCACACGCATATCGAGAACGCCGAGTATTCGGGCGACAAGAACGACTTCCTAGCGCGTGCTGGCATCCTGTTGTGACGACGGATCAAACGACGCGCCTAGGGATCGCCCGCGCCCCGGCCGGCGAGGGCCCGCATAGGTCGCAACGGCGACACGTGATAGGCTTGCGGACGCAGCCCGGCCACGTCGAAGCGAGACGGTCGTCATGGATCCTTCCGACAAGGTTTCCTCCCATTATCGACATGGCAGCCTGTTGTCGGCCATCCGAGCGGGGCTGAAGAAACAGGGCATCGCGCCCGAGAAAGCGGGCATCGAAGACCTTGGGCCGGTCGATGAGTTCCATATCGGCGGTCGCGTCGCGACCGCGCATTTTCTCGACCAACTCCAGATCTTGCCCGCCCATAGGATACTCGATGTCGGCTGCGGCTTGGGCGGCTCAGCGCGCTTCGCGGCGAAGAACTACGGTTGCACCGTTGCGGGTATCGACCTGACGGAGGAATACGTGGCCACTGGCCAGACCCTGTGCGATTGGGTCGGGCTATCGGATCGCGTGCACCTTTGGCAGGGAAATGCGCTGTCTCTTCCGTTCTCGGATGAAGAGTTCGACGGCGCTTTCACCATGCATGCCAGTATGAACATCGAGGGGAAGCAGGCGCTGTTTTCCGAAGTCGCGAGGGTGCTGAAACCGGGCGCGCGCCTGGGCATCTACGACATCATGCAGGCCAGTGACGAGGATCTGGTCTATCCGGTGCCGTGGGCCACGACGCCTGAGACGAGCTGGCTGGCGCCGCCTGAGCACTATCGCAACGCGTTGGAGAATAACGGCTTGATGGTCGAACGTGTGACCGACCGCCGGGACTTCGCATTGGATTTCTTCACGAGAATGAAGCGGGTGAACGACGCTGCGGACGGCCCGCCGCCGCTCGGCCTTCATGTCCTGATGCAGCAATCGGCGGCGGAGAAAATCGCCAACATGGTCGCCAACCTGATCGCTGGGCGAATTGCGCCGGTCGAAATGATCGCCGTCAAAGGGGGATGATCGGCAGTGCGTGCTACGCGGCTTGGCGCGCGCCTTTCGCCGCCGCGCGGATGGACGTGATATTTGCTGCATAGGGCGCCGGATTGTCGACCGAGCCGCCCTTGAAGACGGCGGAACCCGCGACCAGGACGTTCGCGCCGGCAGCGACGACAGCCGGGGCGGTGGCGGGGGTGATGCCGCCGTCGATCTCCAGGTCGATGGGGCGGTCGCCGATCATGGCGCTCAGTTCCGCGATCTTGGGCACCATCGTCTCGATGAAGCTCTGCCCGCCGAAGCCCGGATTGACCGTCATCACGCAGACGAGATCGACGAGATCGAGCACATGGGCCACCGCGCTGGCCGGGGTCGCCGGGTTCAGCGCGACGCCAGCCCTGCAGCCCGCAGCCCTGATGGCTTGCAGCGTGCGGTGCAGATGGGGCCCGGCCTCGACATGGGCGGTGATGACGTCGGCCCCCGCCTCGGCAAACGCCTCGATCGAGGGGTCGACCGGGGCGATCATCAGGTGGACGTCGAGCACCGTCTTCACATGCGGACGGATCGCCTTAACCGTCGTCGGACCGAAGGTCAGGTTGGGCACGAAGTGATTGTCCATCACGTCCACATGCACCCAGTCGGCGCCGGCAGCCTCGACCGCCCGGCACTCGGCACCGAAGGCGGCGAAATCGGCGCTGAGGATCGAGGGCGCGATCAGAATCGGGCGATGGGCCATGATGACCTCCGGCATTGGCTGGCGCGGGTCGTCATACCGCCATGACATGCCGCTGGGCCAGAGCCTCGGCCGCGGTGGGATTAGCCTAGCGCCACCCCGTGCGCGTCCGCCCGCCGGCGCGGGGCGGCGAGGCATGCAATGCCGAGGAGAAGGCCCGAGACGGTGGCGATCATGCCGGCTGCGCTGACCGCGCCGAGGCCGATCAACGGCGGCAGATGCGCGGCGACGAGGCAGCCGACGACGGCCGAGACGGCGGCGAAGCCCATCGACGAGGCCACCTGTACGCCCAGCCGGT
The DNA here is from genome assembly GCA_039199465.1 of Pseudomonadota bacterium. Classification (GTDB taxonomy): domain Bacteria; phylum Pseudomonadota; class Alphaproteobacteria; order Rhodobacterales; family Rhodobacteraceae; genus Thermohalobaculum. The sequence goes on along the minus strand of JBCCSW010000289.1, from coordinate 2,470 downwards.
CGGTCATCAGCCGGGCCGCGGCGGGCGGGCAGATGAACATCGCGATCACGATGATCGAGCCGACCGCGTCGAAGGCCGCCACCGCCGCCACCGCCGTCACGACCACGAGGCCCACCGACATGGCACCTACCGGAATACCCGCGGTCGCCGCAAAGCCGGGGTCGAAGGTGGCGATCGCGAGCTCCTTCCAGAACAGCGCCATGAGGGCGCCGATCGCGATCAGGACCAGCGCCAACCGGCCGAGCGCATCGGGTAGCCCGGCAAGCGCCGCGGGATCGGTGAGCGCACCCCACCCGGCAGCGCCCTCCAGCCAGATCAGGCTCTCCAGATTGCCGTTCAACGCGTGGTCCACGTCGAGATGGACGCCCGCGGTGTCGGTCAGCTCCAGCGCCAGGACACCCGCGGCGAACATCGTGGTGAAGACGACGCCCATGGCGGCACCGGACTCGAGGCGGCCGAGGCGGCGCACGGCCTCGATCAGCCCAACCGCGACCAGCGCCGCGGCGCCCGCGCCCAGCATCATCGGCCAGGCGCTTTTCAGCCCGGTCAGGATGAAGGCGGCGACGATGCCTGGCAGCACGACATGGCTTATCGCATCGCCGATCAGCGCCTGCCGGCGCAGCAGCAGGAAGTTGCCCGGCAGCGCACAGGCGACCGAGGCGAGGACGCCGATCAGCATCGGCACCGCATCCAGCATCAGGAAATCTGCAGCGGTCATGGGGCCCCACCCGTAACGCCTGTCGGGCGGCCGAGGCCGATCTCGGCGTCGAGCCGCGACAGCTGGTCGGGGGTCAGGATGCGGGCGAGGGGTGTCAGACCCTCGATCGCATCGCCCGCCTCGACCAGCGTTCCGGGCGTTGTGGTGAGGGCGACAGACCCCCCTCCCGGTGCGACGGCGCGCGCTCTGAGCGCCTGCCAGCGCGCCTCGTCCAGTCGCGCCTCCACCGCCGCGGCGCGGCCGGCATCGGTCGCCATGCCATCGCGGCGCAGAAAACCCTCACGCCGCAGGATGCCCAGGGTCTGCGTGTCGAGGATCGCCTCGTCCCGCGCCAGCGCGAGCAGGCCTTGGCGGCGGTGCACGGCGCGCTGGAAGCGGCGATGGCGGAGTGCCGCGGCGAGGGCGCCGCGCAGGGGGGCGAAGACCAGCGAGGCTGCGAACAGGGCAAAGGCGGCGAGCACGATGACCGGCCCAGTGGGCAGCCCGTCGGCCGAGGCGGAGAGCGCCGCACCCACCCAGGCGCTGACCCCGCCGATGACCGCTGCACCCAGCACCAGTCGGTCGACGCGGTCGGTCCAGAACCGTGCGGCGGCGGGCGGGATGATCAGCATGGCGACGATTAGGATCAGGCCAACGATCTTCAGACCGACAACCGTGATCGCTAGCGCAAGGCCCATCATGGCGAGATCGACGCGCCGCACATCGACGCCCGTCGCGCGCGCATAGGCGGGATCGAAGGCGACAAGCACCATCGGCCGGCGCAACGCCCAGACGGCAAGCGTCGACAGCCCGCCCGCGACGGCGATCATCAGGGCCTCGCTTGCCAGCATGCCGGCCGCCTGGCCAAGCAGGAAGTCCTCAAGCCCCGCCGCCTGACCGCGGCCCAGGCCCTGGATGACCGTCAGCAGTACGATGCCGGCGCCGAAGAACACCGACAGGACGGCACCGATGGCCGCATCCTCGCCAAGCCGCGTCTCGCGCGCCATCCATTCGACGATCACCAGCCCGATTGCTGCCGAGACCGCAGCGCCGGCGATCAGGCCGGGCAACCAGCGTCCGTCGCCGCCGGCCGCCAGCATGACGAGGAACGCGATCGCGATCCCTGGCAGCGTAGCGTGGCTGATGGCGTCCGAGACGAGCGCGCGCCGGCGCAGGAAGACGAAGGCGCCCGACGCGCCTGCGGCCGCGCCCAGAAGCGCCGCGCCGATCACCACCAGGGTGACATTATAGCCGCCCTGCAGGAACAGCGCGGTCATGAAGCGATCAATGCTCATGCGCGTCTCACCCGCGCGCGGCGCGCGATCTTAGCCGGTTGCGCCGAGGGCCGCGAGCTGGCTGGGGGCGAGACGGCCCCCATAGGCCTGCTGAAGTGCCTCCTCGGTGAAGGCCTCGGCGATCGTGCCTTCGGCGATGACGCGGCGGTTGATGATCACTGCGCGGTCGAAATAGTCGCCCACCGTCGACAGGTCGTGATGCACGGCGACGACGGTCCGGCCATCGCGCCGCAGATCCTGCAGGACGCCGATGATCGCCGTCTCGGTTGCGGCGTCGACGCCGGCGAAGGGCTCGTCGAGCAGGTAGAGCCGCGCCTCCTGCGCCAGCGCCCGCGCCAGGAAGACGCGCTGTTGCTGGCCGCCCGAAAGCTGGCCGATCTGCCGGTCGGCGAGGCCGTCCATGCCGACGCGGGCCAGCGCCTCCATGGCGCGGGTGCGGTCGCTTTTAGTGAACGGCCTGAACGGGCCGCGACGGCGG
>JBCCSW010000288.1:0-5458 GCA_039199465.1 Pseudomonadota bacterium | reverse complement strand
GCCTGACCTTCATCCGCGAGAGCACGATCGACAGCGACCACTTCACCGAGCGGGCGGAAAAGCTCGGCGGGCTGGTGGAGTTCTACCGCTCGCCCGACCGCGTGCGCTGGTCGCCGACCGGCACCAACGTGCCGGACTATCCGAAGCTGGCGCAGCTCTGGTGGCAGAACATCGGCGACGCATCCTCGGGCCAGAAGACGGCTCAGGAGGCGCTGGACAGCCTCTGCGCCCAGCAGGAGCGCGTGCTGCAGCGCCTGGAGCGCGCAGGCGTCCAGGGCGATCTGGGCCCGGTCCTGAACGAGGAGCGCGAGGCATCCTACTGGCTAGACCAGCCGGGCGCACCGAAGGCCGAGATCGAGGGCGAGGAAGAGCCCGAGACCATCGCCGATGACGACCTGATCCAGCGCTGGCAGGCCGCCAACTAAGGCCGCCGTCGGACCGACACGGCTTGGGGGCGCGCCGGGCGGCCGGCGCGCCCTTTCTCGATCCGAGGCTCCGATATCGGCGATCACCGCCTTGCCGAAGCACCTGGGCGAACACGGCGCGGCGCACGGATCACGGGGCGGCGTCGTCTGCCGTCCAACACCCGACGCCCGGCAATCGACAGGCCGCGGCCATAGATCTCCAGCCTCCTGAGCGGCCTGGCCAGGAGCACGGCGATGTTCCGAGCAGCAGAAATCAACCATGTCATGCAAGCCCTTGCGACAGACTTGACTAAACTTGAGAGCTCGCATCGTCGGTTGCAGGCGCAAGCTACCGGTCAACGTCGCGAGAGCGCCCCGACCCGCCGCCTTCTTCGGCACGGAGGACATGTCGAAGGACGCGATGGCTCGTTCTTCCGCCGCATGCTGCCGCCAGCGCGGGACCAGGCCCAGGGCGCGGCCCCGGCGCTAACGTTCGAGAACGCGGCCCATAGCGCCGCGACAGGGCGTTCCATCATCGAAACCGGCAGAGAGGCGATGTGTTCGCCTGCCCGCCATCTCTCCGACGCTCGAGGCTACCAAGAGGAGGCGTACATGCGCGACGTCTGCGACGACGGCCTCAACGCGCTTGTCCTCGGAAACTGCCCGACCGGGAGAGGCGCCGGGCGGCGCGTCAAGTGGCCTGCGGCAAGGCGCGCGCTACTCTCCCGCCCACGCGCCACCAGAACGGAGACACCGATGACGCGCTGCACCCCTCTAGTCGCGGCCCTTATCGCCGCACCGCTTGCCCTCGCCACGCCGGCCAAGGCCGATCCGGTCACCTTCGAGCTGGATCCGACGCACACCACCGTGGCGTTCCTGGTCGACCATATCGGCTATGCCAAGACCCTCGGCTGGTTCCTCGAGGTCTCGGGCTCCTTCGTCTACAATTCGACCGAGAAGACGGTGACCGACATCCGGATCGAGGTGAATCCGGCCTCGGTCTTCACCAATGACGAGCGGCGCGACGATCATGTGCGCAACGCCGACTTCCTGCATGTCGACGAGCATCCGGAGATCGTCTTCACCGCCGAGGGCGGCGAGGTCACGGGTGAGAACACCGGCATCGTGCGGGGCGAGCTGACGCTGTTGGGCGAGACCCGCCCGATCGAGGTCGCGGTCACGCTGAACAAGGATGCGCCCTATCCCTTCGGCCACCAGAAGCGGACGCTCGGCGTGTCGGCCGAGGCGACCGTCGTTCGCTCGGCGTTCGGCATGGAATACGCGCTGGGCGGCCTGGTCGGCGACGAGGTCGAGGTGATCTTCGAGATGGAAGCCATCGCGCAGGACTGAGCGTTACATCTAATGCCGGGGCGCCGGATCGGGCGCCCCGGCATCCAGGGTGCCCGACAGCTCAACAGCCAGGCTGCCCATCAGCCCCTACGCGCTTGGCAGGCGCGCGTCCCAATCGGCCCTCGCCCAGGCTTCATAGGTCGGGTGGCGATCCTTCATCGCATCCCACAGCAGGGCGCAGCGGTCGACGAACCAGATCTTGGCGCTCATCGCCGCCAGCCATCCTGTAAGGCCAAGGGCCAGGTCGCCGACGGCGAGGCCCAGGATCGCCGGCACCATGAAAGCGGCCGTCAGTCCTGTCGTCAGCCAGCAGGCACGCTCGAACTCCGCTGGCACCGGCACGTTGGCGCGGTTCAGGAAAGCTCGCTCGCCCAACACGCCGCGCTGCGCCCAGCCATCGGCATGGTCCGGCGGGGCGAAGAGGCGCGGATTGGCCCAGGTCCAGGCGACCGCAAGCAGGACCGGCAGGCAGGCCCACCAACCGACCCAATGCGCACTGTAGAGCGCCAGGAAGATCCCGATACCGCCACCGATCCTGCTGTAGACGCTGAGCGCGTTGGCGGGGCGCGCCCAGGTCCGGTCGTTCATGACCATCAGCCGCTCGGCAGCTCGGAACAGGTCCATGCTCGCCCTCCGCCCCCTCCCCCGGTGGCGGCCCGTATTCGATACCGGATCGCTTGCCGGCCACCATGGCCACGCTCATCCGAGGCTGCGCATCACCGCCTTCGCCGACCCGCCGCATGACAGCAGGTTGCAAGGTGGATGGGTTGCATCGATTCGGCACTGCCTTCAGACAAGAGTTGATCGTTCGAGCAACGAGCCCTAACGGCGTGAAGCCAACCGCTGACCCGGAGGAAACGATCGCGGAGACCGACACCATTGCCGCCGCCGAGGCGCCGAGCGATGTCTGCGACGGCGCCGGTGGCGCGTCGACCTCGCCGGGCACATCGCGGGCGGTGCGGCGCAGGGCAGCGATGATCGAAGCCGCCACCGAGGTCTTCACCCGGCACGGCTTCGCGGCCGCGTCGCTGGACATGGTGATCGAGCGCTCGGGCGGATCGCGCCGGACGCTCTACGAGCAGTTCGGCAACAAGGAAGGTCTGTTTCACGCAACGATCGACTCGATGCTGGAGCGGGTCGTCGGGGCCTTTGCGGTACTCGACGGTCCGGGCAGCGGCGATCCCGAGGAGGATCTGCGCGCCGCCGGCACCGAGTTCCTGCGCGCCCTGCTGTCCGAGGATGGCGTGGCGGTATGCCGGCTGGTCATGGCCGAGATGCAGCGCTTCCCGACGCTCGGCAAACGCTTCTTCGACACCGGACCGGCCCGATCCTATGCCGCGGTCGGCCGATATCTCGAGCAGCAGAACGCCGCCGGGCGGCTGCACGTGCCCGACCCGGCGATGTCGGCCTGCCAGCTCGTCGAGATGTTCCGCGGCGATCTGCATCTGCGTGCCCTGCTGCGCGGCGACCCGACCCCCCCATGCGAGGTGATCGAGCGTCATGTCAGCAACGCCATCACCCTGTTCCTTGCCGGCGTTCGCGGATAGGGCCGTCGGGCCGGGCTGTGGCCTTCTTCCTGCGCCGCCACGGCCCCCTGGCAACGCTGCCATCATGAACATCGCTGCGGCGTCGTCGGGCACCGCGACGGTCACGGCGACCGGTACCGCGACGGGCAGCGAGACGGGCACCGCGACGGGCGCACGACATCTTGCCCGTCGCCCCCTGCTCGCCCTTCTCGCAGGCGCCCTGCTGCCGGCGGGGCCGGCGCTGGCGGCTGAACGCCCGCTGGTGTTCGCCGCAGCCAGCCTTAGCGAGGTGTTGCAGGCAGCCGCCGCGGCCTGGGCGGAGGAGGGGCACGCGCCGCCGCGTTTCTCCTTCGCGGCAACCTCGGCCCTTGCCCGCCAGATCGAGGCGGGCGCCCCGGCCGATCTCTTCGTCTCGGCCGACAGCGCCTGGATGGATCATGTCGCCGCGGCCGGCCTGCTGCGCCCCGACAGCAGGACGGTGCTGGCCGGCAACGCGCTCGTGGTCGTCGGACCCGCCCTGATGGCGCCCGGACCGGGCCCCGCCATAACAGTGCTGTCGCGCCTGCCGGCGGACGCCAGGCTCGCGGTCGCGCTGACCGACGCGGTGCCGGCCGGGCGCTATGCCCGCGCGGCGCTGACGCATCTCGACCTCTGGCAGGATCTCCGCCACCGGCTTGCCGAGACCGACAACGTTCGCAGCGCGCTGGCCCTGGTGGCGCGGGGCGAGGCGCCGCTTGGCATCGTCTATGCCACCGATGCTGTGGCCGAGCCGCGCGTCCAAGTGCTGGCCAGGCTGCCACGCGACAGTCACCCGCCGATCGCCTACACGGCGGCTCTGACGGCGGCCGCGGGAGAGCCGGCACGCCGCTTCCTGGCCTACCTCGCCTCGCCCGAGGGCCGCGCGATCTTCGCCGCGAGCGGTTTCGCCGATCCACCCTCGATCCCCGGCGCCGTTCGGCCGGCGGGCTGACGGCCCGCGTCCCGAGGATGGCCGATACGTTCCTGTCGCCCGAGGCTTGGGAGGCCGTGCTGCTGTCGCTGAAGGTCGCGGGGGCGGGCACGCTGGCAAGCCTGCCGGTCGCCGTTGGCGTCGCCGCGCTTCTTGCGCATGGCCGGTTTCCCGGGCGCATGCTGCTGGACGGTCTCGTGCATCTCCCCCTGGTGCTGCCGCCTGTGGTCACCGGTTATGTCCTGCTCGTGCTGTTCGGCCGGCAGGGCACGATAGGCGCGTTCTTGGAGGCACAGCTCGGTCTCGTCTTCGCCTTCCGCTGGACCGGCGCGGCGCTGGCCGGCGCGATCATGGGCTTCCCGCTGATGGTCCGCGCGATCCGGCTCTCGATGGAAGCCGTCGACGCGCGGCTGGGCGAGGCGGCGGCCACGCTCGGCGCCGGCGCGACCATGCGCTTCGTGCTGATCACCGCGCCGCTGATCACGCCGGGCATCCTGGCCGGCACGATCCTCTGCTTCGCAAAGGCGCTGGGCGAGTTCGGGGCGACGATCACCTTCGTCTCGAACATACCCGGCGAGACGCGCACGCTGCCCTCGGCGATCTACGCCTTCCTGCAGGTGCCGGGCGGCGAGCGCGAGGCGGCCGTGCTCGCCACCGCGGCCGTCGTCATCGCACTTGCCGCGCTGTTCCTGTCCGACACGGTGTCGCGACGGGTCGCGCGGGCGATCGGCATGGCCGACGAGGCCCGACCGAGCAGGAAGCCGGGATCGGACAGGCACCCGCGATGACGCTGGAGTTCGACATCGCCCACCGCCTCGGCCCGTTCGAGTTGGAGGTGGCATTCTCGGCGCCCGCGGGCGTCACGGCGCTCTTCGGCCGGTCGGGCGCCGGCAAGACAACGGTAGTCAACGCCATCGCCGGGCTGATCCGGCCCGACCGCGGCCGCATTCAGATCCATCACCGAGTGCTGTTCGACAGTGCGGCCGGCATCGACATCGCCACGCATCGCCGGCGCGTCGGCTATGTCTTCCAGGAGGCGCGGCTGTTTCCGCATTTGAGCGTGCGGGGCAATCTCGCCTTCGGCCAGCGCTTCACGCGCAGCCAGGCAAGGCGGCGCGGCGCGGACGAGATGGCACGGGTGGTCGATCTGTTGGGCATCGAGCCGCTGCTGGCGCGCCGACCGGGCCGCCTCTCGGGTGGGGAGAAGGCGCGCGTCGCCATCGGCCGCG
>JBCCSW010000287.1:0-5463 GCA_039199465.1 Pseudomonadota bacterium | reverse complement strand
GAAAGGTTGGCCATCTACCACAAAGCTGATATGACAAATGAACGCATCATCAAGAATTGCGTAGGCTGTCGCCTGATCATAATGCCTCCTCCTCGTTCAGGTCCGGGCCGGCAAGACCGACGATCATGGCGCGGCGGGTCATCGGCTGTCCGGTGATCGGCTGGCGGGCGGGTGATGTGCCCGAAGATCCTCACCTTAGCGCGCAACCGCGGCGCCCCGCCATCCCGGCGAGGACGGCCGATAGCGGCACGCCGTCGCCGATGCAAAAGGGCCGCGCCAGTGTCGGCGCGGCCCGTGGTGTCTGCGATAGCCCGGCCTGTGGCTCAGCCGCGGCTTTCGGTGTTGATGGCGAGCAGGCAGTCGTAACCGCGGGCCTTCAGCGCCTGACAGACGGTCGAGGCCTCCTGCGGGCTGCGGAACGGTCCGACGCGCAGGCGATAATAGGTGATGCCGCCCGAGATCGTCTGCTGCACCGCCAGCGCCCGCCCCGATAGAATGTCGGTGTTCTCGTCCTGCATCCGGCTCCACTCGGCCTCGATCTTGGCGCGCTCGGGATAGGCGCCGAGCTGGATCTGCACCTGGCTCCGCTCCGCCTCGCGCGTCAGTTCGGCCAGCTTCTCGGCCGCCGCATCGCGCTCGCGCGCTTCGGCGAAGCGTTCGGCCAAGCCGCCGGGGCGCAGGCGCACGATCGGGCTGACCGGCGGTGCGAGTTCGCTGCCCTCACCGCGCGCCGGTACCGGCTCACCCTGGCTGCTCCGCATCCTCGTCGGGCGACGGGTATTCAGCAGCTCCGCCTCGGAAGTGATGAGGCGCGGCATGCGCGGCGTGGTCAGGCCCTGCGGCATGAAGATCTGACCGTCATCGAGGGCGACCACATCGATCCCTTCATCCCGCGCGCTGCTCGGGCGCGAGGGTTGAATGTAGCTGAGCGCGGCAGAGACCGGCACGGCCGACGGGCTGGCACCGTCGAAGCCACCGCCCAGCGTGCCTCCCAGCGTGCCACCCAGCCCGTCGCCGAGCGCGCGGCCGACACCGTGATCAACGTTAGCGCCCTTCGACGCTGCAGCCCTCAACGTGCCATGCGGCAGATCCTCGTCTGCCGGCATGGCGGCAGGGGCGCCGATGGTCGTCGCCGGCACGACCGCCTGGTCGGCATCGAACGCCGTCATCTGGATGTGGCGCGTCGCCTCGCCGCCGGCATCGGCCGGGGTCGTCTTGATCGGTCCTTCGCTGGCGCGGATCACCGGGACAGTTTCCGATCCCTGATCAACGCTGCCCATCACGAAGAAGGCGCCGCCGCCGATCACGGCCACCGTGGCCGCGAGCCCAGCAAGCGCCGCAAGGTTGGCTTTCGGCCGCTGGCGCCGCGCCTGCGCGTGCACCTCGGCGACAAAGCCTTCCTCTTCGTCATAGTATGCCGGCATTGTCATCCCCTCGCGGCCAGCCTGCGCGGACAGCCGCTCAAACGTCATTTCATCTCGTCGAGAGGTTTAACACCAAGGATACCCAGACCATTCCTAATCACCGTTGCGACGCCACGCACGAGCCACAGGCGTGCCCAAGTCTGCGCCGCATTTCCCCCGCTTACCACACGCAAGGTAGGGTCGTCATGCCCTCTATTCCAGAATGCGTGAAAATCTGCCGCCAATTCGTAAATGAAAAAGGCAACACGGTGAGGCTCTTGAGTAAGCGATGCACTCTCCACTGTCCTCAAAAAGGACGCAATTTTCGCGAGGAGCGCGATTTCTGCGGGATCCGTCAACCTCGATACTGAATCTTCCACTGAAAGTTGTGTTTCATAAGTAAATCCCGCGTCACGTGCTTTCGCTTCTACCGACATGCAGCGCGCATGCGCGTACTGAACATACCAGACGGGATTCTCCCGGCTCTGTTCGAGCGCCGCGGTGAAGTCGAAGTCCAACGGCGCATCGTTGCGCCGCGTCAGCATGACGAACCGGGTCACGTCCGGACCGACCTCGTCCAGGACATCACGAAGCGTGACGAAGGTTCCGGCGCGCTTGGACATCTTGAAGGGCTCGCCGTCCTTGAAGAGCTTGACGAGCTGGATCAGCGGCGCGCGGAAGCCGGTCTGGCCGTCCGAGAGCGCCGCGACGGCCGCGGTCATCCGCCGAACATAGCCGCCGTGATCGGCGCCAAGCACGTCGATCAGCAGGTCATAGCCCCGGTCGATCTTGTCCTTGTGATAGGCAATATCGGGCGCGAAGTACGTCCAGGCCCCGTCGGCCTTGCGGATCGGCCGGTCCGTGTCGTCGCCGTGCAGCGAGGATTTGAACAGCGTCTGCGGCCGCGGCTCCCAGTCCTCAGGCTTTTTCCCCTTCGGCGGCTCCAGCACGCCCTCATAGATCAGGCCCTTGGCGTCGAGGTCGTGGAGAGACGCCTCGATCTGCCCGGTGTCGTAGAGCGAGCGTTCGGAGAAGAAGACGTCCATGGTGACGTCCAAGGCCGCCAGGTCGCCGCGGATCTGTTCCATGATCGCCTCGATGGCGAAGTCGCGGAACAGCGACAGCCAGTCGCTCTCCTCGACCTCCATGAAGCGGTCGCCGTACTCCTCGGACAGCGCCTCGCCAATCGCGACCAGATAGTCGCCGGGGTAGAGGCCCTCGGGAATATCGACGGCCTCGCCGTTCGCCTCGCGGTAGCGGAGGTAGACCGAGCGGGCCAGCACATCGACCTGCGCCCCACCGTCGTTGATGTAGTATTCGCGCGTGACGTCCCAGCCAGCGAAGTCCAACAGCCGGGCCAACGCATCGCCGAAGACGGCGCCACGCGTATGGCCGACATGCAGCGGCCCGGTCGGGTTGGCCGAGACGAACTCGACATTCACGCGGCGGCCCTGCCCCACATCGACCCGGCCGAAATCGGGCCCCTCCGCGATCACCGCCTTGAGCACCGCATGCCAGGCCGACGGCGCGATGCGCAGATTGATGAAGCCCGGCCCCGCGACCTCGGCCGCGGTAATCCGGGGGTCCCGGCCCAGACGTTCGGCCAGCGGCGCAGCGATATCGCGCGGCTTCATGCCGGCCGGCTTGGCGAGCACCATCGCCGCGTTGGTCGCCATATCGCCATGGGCGGCGTCGCGCGGCGGCTCCACCGCGACGTTTCGGGTGTCGAGATCGCGCGGCAGCAGGCCCTCGCCCGCCATCGTGGTCAGGGTGTCGAGAACAAGCGTCTTGATGTCGGCGAACAGGTTCATGGATGCCATCGGCTGCGCGTCGGACGCGGCCCCGCTGACCGCTGGGGGCGCTTATCACGCCGCGCCAGGGCCGCAAACCATCGACCTGCCGCGCGTTGCGGGGGCACCGGTCGGGCGCCCGCATTACCGGCCGTCACGCCAGGGCTGAGGGGTCGGTCAGCAGGCGGTGCTCCTCGATCGCATAGCGATCAGTCATGCCAGCGATGTAGTCGCCGACGATCCGGGCACGCGCCGTCTCGTCGGGCGCCGCCTGGGCATCGGCGTGCCAGTGTTCGGGCATCAGGCCGACATCGCTCATGAAAGTGTCGAACAGCTCGCGCACCACGCGGGTCGTCTTGATGCGCATCCGCCTGACCCGCGTGTGGCGGTACATGCGATGGAACAGAAAGCCCTTGATGGTCAGGATGTCGGCCAGCATCGCGTCCGAGAACGCCACAACCGGCGCCCCCGCCTGGCGCACGACGTCCGCACCCTCGGGCCCTGGACTGAGCGCGTCCAGCCGGCGCCCGGTCTCGGCCAGCAGATCGTCGACCATCCGCCCGAAGACGCGGCGCAGCGCCTCGTAGCGGCGCTTCTTGGCCGAGATGCCGGGCCAGGCGCGGTCGACCGCGGCATAGCACTCGGCCAGGATCGGCAGGGCTTCGGCATCGGCCTCTGGAAACACCGCGGCGCGCATGCCGTCGGCCAGGTCGTGGTTCACATAGGCGATGTCGTCGGACAGCGCCGCCACCTGCGCCTCGGCCGAGGCGAAAGTGTCGAGGTCCAGCGGGTGACCGGCGTCGTAGTCGGCGATGAAGAAATGCAGGGCCGAGCCGTCGTGGCGCGGCAGAAGCGGGCCGTTGTGCTTGGCGATGCCCTCCAGCGTCTCCCACGTCAGGTTAAGCCCGTCGAAAGCGGCGTAGTGCCCCTCGAGCCGCGTCACGATCTTCAGCGCCTGGGCGTTGTGGTCATAGCCGCCATAGGCCGCCATGCATTCGGCCAGCGTGTCTTCGCCGGTATGGCCGAAGGGCGTGTGGCCAAGGTCATGAGCCAGCGCCACCGCCTCGGCCAGGTCCTCGTTCAGGCCGAACACGCGGGCGACGGTGCGCGCGATCTGCGCGACCTCCAGGCTGTGGGTCAGCCGGGTGCGGAAATAGTCGCCCTCATGCTCGACAAAGACCTGGGTCTTGTGCTTGAGGCGCCGGAAGGCCGAGGAGTGCAGGATGCGATCGCGGTCGCGCTGAAAGGGCGAGCGGTGGGCGCTCTCGGGTTCGGGGTGTAGCCGCCCGCGCGAGGCCTCGGGCCAGACGCCAAGCGGTGAGCGCGTCCGACCGCCCATGGTCGGCGCCGCCTCGACGCCTGCGGCCCCGATACGGTCGCCGACCCCCGCGCCCTGCCCGGCCACGTCGCCATCATCCGGCATAGCCGCCGCCCATCCCTTGCTGCCACGCGGCGCGCCGGTATCGCCCGCCCGGCGATCGACCGTCTTGTGCGGGCCTGCGCCGCTGTTACATCATGGCGTAACACGGTCATGCGGCGGGCTTAAGCCCGAGAGGCAGCGCGCAGGCGCCGTGGCGGACCGAAAGGGCGAGGAAAGGCGATGGCGATCGAGCTCAGACTGCCCGTGAACCCGACGGCCGGGCCCTCGGTCCAAGTGACCGAACGCGCGTTCGAGCGTCTGGCCGAGATCGCCGCTGATGCAGGCACCGACGGCGCCACGCTGCGCGTCGCGGTCCTGGGCGGCGGCTGCTCGGGCTTCCAGTACGAGTTCAGTCTCGAGGACGCGAGCGACGAGGGCGACACCGTCATCCCCGGACCCGGCGCTTTGGCTCCGCAGCGCGTTCTGGTCGATGCCGAAAGCCTGCCGTTCCTCGAAGGCTCCGTCATCGACTTCAAGGACGAGCTGATCGGTGCGCGGTTCGAGGTCGCCAACCCCAACGCGACGTCGACCTGCGGGTGCGGCACGTCCTTCTCGATGTGATCGCACGACGGTGCCGTCGCCATGGCGGGTCGCGGCGCTAGCTGGCGCGGCATGACCCTTCGAGCCCACCTGATCGCGGCCGTGGCTGCCGCCACCCTCGCCGCCTGTTCCGCCACGCCCGAGCTTGACGACCAGATCGGCGCCGAGCCCGAGCTTGAAATGGAGCGCTTCTTCGTCGGGCCGCTCACAGCGCATGGCATCTTCCAGGACCGCTTTGGCGATCTCAGGCGCAGCTTCGTCGTCGACGCCTTCGGCAGCTGGGACGGTGAGGTCCTGACGCTGGAGGAAG
>JBCCSW010000286.1:0-5475 GCA_039199465.1 Pseudomonadota bacterium | reverse complement strand
GCCGCGCTGGCCGAAGGTCCAGGCACGGTTCATCGCAAAGGTGCACACCACGGCCATCGGGAAGGAGATCAGGCGCGCCAGATAGGCATCCGCCCCGTTCTCGATCAGCAGGAAGAGCAGCCCGCCATCGACGAGAAAGCCGACCGCGCCGGTACAGCCGAACCGCATCACCTGCGAAACGAGCGCCGCGCTCATCCCCGTCCGGCCACGCCGGCCACGCGCTCGCGCTCGACGACAGGCGTCATCGGCGTGGCCAGACTGGGCGTCGAGGCGATCGCCTGCGCCACCTCGACCCGGCGCTTGGGCACGGCGAGGTAGGCCAGGCGCTTCAACTCCCGCCGGCCATGCGTGACGGTATCGAGGATCAGCCCCGAAAAGAACGACAGCACGGCCACGACCATGATCGAGGCCGACAGGATCGCCGTCGGGAAGCGCGGCACCAGACCCGTCTCCATGAACTCGATCGCCAACGGATAGGCGAGTGCGACCGACAGGATCGCGAGCATCAGCGCCACCGAGGAGAAGAACTGCAGCGGCCGCTCCTCTTTCACCAGCACCAGGATCATCCGCAGGATACGGATGCCGTCTTTGATGGTCGAAAGCTTGCTGGCCGAGCCCGCGGGCCGGTCGAGATAGGCCGTGTCGACATCGGCGATCGGCATCCTGAGTTCCAGCGCATGCACCGTCAGTTCGGTCTCGATCTCGAAGCCGCGGGAAATCGCCGGGAAGCTCTTCACGAAGCGGCGCGAGAACACGCGATAGCCCGACAGCATATCGTCTGTCCGGCGGCCGAAAATCGCCGCCACAAGACCGGTTAGCATGGCGTTGCCGAAGCGGTGGCCAGGGCGATAGGCGGCGGTGATCTCGGTGACCCGCCGACCATTCACCATGTCCAGATCGTCGTCGATCAGGCGGCGGACCATCATCGGCGCGGCCGCCGCATCATAGGTGCTGTCACCGTCCACCAGCACATAGATGTCGGCATCGACATCCGCGAACATCCGGCGGACGACATTACCCTTGCCCTGCTGCGGCTCGGCCCGGACGACGGCGCCGGCGGCAGCCGCGACCTCGACGGTGCGGTCGGTCGAGTTGTTGTCGTAGACGTAGACGGTCGCATCGGGCAGCGCGGTGCGGAACCCGCGCACGACAGCGGCGACCGCCGCCTCCTCATTATAGCAAGGCACCAGGACCGCGATCGTCGGCGCTGTCGTCATGATCCGCTTCTCCTGTCCCCTTCCGGGCGATGCGTTCTGGGCGAGCCCGGCGCTCGGTTCGGGTCGTTCGCCGCTTCGACCGCCGTCTGCGGCCACGATCTTGGGCGGCAGCGGGGCCGATTGCCCCGACAAAGCGCAATAATCGACGCCCGAGTGCTTTGACGCAGACACCAGACGTCGCGATATGACGTCAACGCATCGTCGAACGCGCCACCGAAATCGATGACTTAACCGTCCGATAATCCGCGATTGTGTCTAACAATCGGCAGCAAGTCGCTCAATCCGCCACCGTCGCGCAGCGGTCTCGAAATCACGGGTCTGTGGCCCGTGGGCGGCGCGACCAATGCCCGGCACGGCTGCGGCGCCTTTGGCGGGCATCAGGGCAAGTCGCCGTCAGCGACCCGTCCAGACCGGTTTGCGCTTGGCCAGGAAGGCCTCAAGTCCTTCCTTGAAATCGGCGGACATATAGGCGCTGACGATCAGGTCGTCGCCTTTTGCCCCGGTCCCGTCTGCAATGAGCCGCCTCAACCCCTCTTTGGTGGAGCGGAGCGTCAGCGGCGCCATCTCGGCCATGGTCATCGCCAGGGCGCCGGCGCGGGCACGCACGCCCTCGGCATCCGGCAGCACCTCGGACACCAGGCCGATGGCCTGGGCTTCCTCGGCCTCGATCAGCCGCGCCGTGAACAGGATCTCGCGCAACCGGCCGAAGCCGATCAGCAGGCCGAGGCGGTTCATGTTCGCGATCGATAGGCAGTTGCCGAGCGTGCGCGCGATGGGAAAGCCGAACTTCAGCCGCCCGTCGCAGATCCGCAGGTCGCAGGCCGCCGCGATCGCCGCTCCGCCGCCCGTGCAGGCGCCGGTGATGGCGGCGATGGTCGGCACCGGGCAGCGCTCGACATCGCCAAGCACGCCGTCCATCTTGGCTTCGTACTCAAGCGCCTGGCTGGGTTCGTTGAAGCTGCGGAACTGGGTCATGTCGGTGCCGGCGGCGAAGGCCCGGTCGCCCGCGCCCTGCACGATCAACGCCCTGACGCTGCCATCCTCGGGCATCTCGCGGCAGATCCGGGCAAGCCCCTCATACATCGCGAAGGTCAGGGCGTTGCGCGCCTCGGGCCGGTTCAGCGTGACGGTGGCGATCCCGTCCGCGACCTCGTGGATCAACTCGTCGCTCACAGGCGCCTCCTCAACCGTTTCGGCATGCGCGATTTTAGCAGCGTCTCGGGCTTGGTGATCGCGCCCGCGTCCCAGAGCGCCTTGCCGAGCCGCTCCAGCCGCTCCCACTCGGCCGTGGTCTTGTCGGCCTTGGCGATCAGCGCGTCATAGGCCTGCCGGCGTTCCCGCAGCTTGTGGCTGATGTGGCGGCAGTCCTGGCAGTGATGGCACTGCGCATCGATGAAGAAGCCGAGTTCCTCGAACCAGTGCTTCTGCTCCAGCGCGAACCACAGGAACTCGCGCCCGCAGCTGCGGCACCGCTCGGCGATGTCGACATAGCAGCGCCGCGGCGAGAAGCCGTAGTTCTGCCGGGTGAGATCGGCCCTGATCGCCGTCTCGGGAAAGATCCGGGCGCGGCCGTACTGCCAGAACGCCCGCCGGACCTCGGTTTCGGTCCAGCGTTCGTCGGACAGGATCGGCCGATTGCCATAGCGCGGGTGGTCGACATAGGTGCCGCGCCTGGGCACGCGGCGGAAGGCACGCTGCATGCGCTTGCGCCTGCGTGCGGCCCGTGCCTCGGCCTTCTTCGCGCCCATCGCCTCACCTGTAGAAGTACTCGACCAGGAACATCGGCACCGAGGGGACGTAGGTACAGATCAGCAGGACCGTCAGCAGCACGGCGACGAACTGAACGTTGACCCTGCTGACATCCCAGATATTGGCGCGGGCGACGGCGCAGCTGGTGATCAGCACGCTGGCGACCGGCGGTGTCTGCTGGCCGATGGCAAGGTTCAGGGTCACGACCAGGCCGAAATGGATCGGGTCGATATCGACTGCCTGGATCAGCGGGATGACGATCGGCACGACTAGGATGATCGCCGCGGCCGAGTGCAGGAAGAACCCGATCACCAGGAAGAAGGCGTTCAGGATCAGCAGGATCACCCATTTGTTGTCGGTCACGCTGACGAGCCACGCGGCCAGGTCCTGGGGCATCTGGGCGCGGGTCAGGAACCCGCCCATGAGCACCGAGGCCGCAACCAGCAGCATCACCACTGCAGTTTGCATGCCGCCGTCCAGCATCGCCCGGCGCAGATGGCCGAGATCCATCTGCCGGTACCAGAGGCTGACCGCCAGCGCCGCCAGCACCGCGAGCCCTGCGGCCTCGGTCGCGGTCACATAGCCGCCGAAGATACCGCCGAGGATGATGACCGGCAGCGAGAAGGTCGGCAGCGCGTCCACGAAGCTCTCGCGCAGACGGCGCAGGTTGAACGCCTCCTCGGTCGGCAGGTTGTAGCGCCGGGCGAAGAGATAGGCGACGAACATCAGCCCGAAGGCGCCGAGCAGCCCCGGCACGACGCCCGCGACGAACAGCTGCTCGATCGAGGCGTTGGCCGAGGTGCCGTACAGGATCATCGGGATCGACGGCGGGATGATGATGGCGAGCGAGGCGCTGGAGGAGGTCACCGCCGCCGCGAAGGGCGCCTTGTAGCCGCGCTTCTTCATCTGCGGGATCAGGATCGAGCCCAGCGCCGCCACATCCGCGACGGCCGAGCCCGAGATCTCGGCGAAGAACAGCGACACACCGATATTGACCATGGCGAGCCCGCCACGCACGAAGCCGATCAGCGCGGTGACGAAGTTGATCAGCCGGTCGGTGATACCGCCGGCGTTCATGATGGCGCCTGCCAGCACGAACATCGGGATCGAGATCAGCGAGAACTTGGTCGAGCCGTCATACATGTCGAGCGCGACAGTCACGAGGCTGCTCACGCCCTCGGTCGCAAGCAGGCCGATTATGGCCGAGACCGCCAGCGCGACGGCGATCGGCACGTTCAGGCAGATCATCGCGATCAGGGCGACGAAGATACCGAGGACCAGCATCAGCGCGCCCCCGCCTTGGTCATCTCCGCCTCGACCTCTTCCTCGATCTCCTCATGCTCCAGCGAGACGCCGGCCGCGGTCTTGCGCCAGTAATCCGGCAGCGACAGCAATTCGCAGAGGATGAAGAGCGCGGCACCGATCGGAATGACGGATTGCGTGAACTGCACCGGCACGAAGGTCAGCGAGACCAAGCGCTCACCCTCCAGCACCTCCAGCACGGTCAAGCCGGTATCGGCCAGAAGCACGAAGAAGCCGATCACCACGACCTCCGCCGCGACCACCGCAGCCATGCGGGTCGGCATCGGGATCGACAGGATCACGCTGTCCAGGCCGATATGACGCCGCTTCAGCGCGGCGAGCGCGGCGCCGTAATAGGTCAGCCACGACAGCTGGATGGCCGCGACCTCGTCGTACCAGCTGAACGATGCGCCGCCGAGGCGGAACAGCACCGCGACCACCACGACGACCGTCAGCGCGATCATCTGGATCACGACGAACCACTCGAGCACCCGCTCGAGAAGCGTCTTCAGAAAGCTCACCATGGGATTGTTCCGGATCAGCCGCCCGCCTCTCAGGCGCGCGATGGGCGGGGCCGGACGGCCCCGCCGGATGACGTCAGGCTGCGGCTCAGGAGCCGGCGGCCAGCGACTGCACAGTATCGATCAGCTCCTTGCCGCCCTCGACCGAGGCTGCGAACTCGTCATAGATCGGCGCCGAGGCTTCGATGAAGGCGGCGTTGTCGGCCTCGTTGACCTCGACGCCGGCGGCCTTGATCACGTCCAAGAGTTCGGTCTCAAGCGCAGCGGCCTTCTCGTAGACGAAGGCCTGGGTGCTGTCGGCGCAGGCCTCCAGGCCCGCCTGCACGTCCTCGGGCAGGTTCGAGAAGTGGTTGTCCGACACCAACACATAGGCCGGCGTGTAGACGTGCCCGGTGATCGAGAGGTACTTCTGCACCTCCTGGAACTTGGCCGAGGCGATCTGAGCATAGGGGTTTTCCTGCCCGTCGATCACGCCTGTCTGCAGCGCGGTGAACACCTCCGAGAACGCCATCGGGGTCGGGTTGGCGCCGTAGAGCTGGAACATCTTCACCCGCCAGGCGCCCTTGGGCGTGCGGAGCTTGATGCCGTCCAGATCTACGGCGCCAACCCGACCCCGATGGCGTTCTCGGAGGTGTTCACCGCGCTGCAGACAGGCGTGATCGACGGGCAGGAAAACCCCTATGCTC
>JBCCSW010000285.1:0-5524 GCA_039199465.1 Pseudomonadota bacterium | reverse complement strand
GGCGGGCCCCGCGTGCTGGCGCCGCCGACCGGGCGGCATGGTTCAAGGATCTTGCCGACGGCCGTGGCGTGCGCCCGTCGTCAGGCCGTCGGTGGGCTGTCTGTTGGGCGTCAGGACGCCTTTTTGCGGCCAAGCCCGATCTTCTTCGCCAGCTCCTGGCGTTTCGCGGCATAGCTCGGCGCGACCATCGGATAGTCCGCCGGCAGGTTCCACTTCGTCCGGTATTCCTCCGGCGTCATGTCGTATGCAGTCTTCAGGTGGCGTTTCAGCATCTTGAGCTTCTTGCCGTCCTCAAGACAGATGATGTGGTCGTCCGTCACCGACTTCTTAACCGGCACGGCCGGCTTAAGCTCGACTTCAGGCTCTGGTTGTGGCGCGCCCAACTTTGAAAGCGTATCGAAAACGCTCTCGATCAGGCCCGGAAGCTCGGCATTCGGCACGGGATTGTGCGAGACATGCGCCGCGACGATCTCGGACGTCAACGACAACAGTTCCGTGTGTTCGATATGTTCCTCGGCCATTGTCTGCCTCTTTGGTTGGTACCGGGCCCTTTTCTGTTCAGACGCCCCGGTTCATCAGAAAGCTTGGATCGACTACATTCGTGATTTGCTCAATATCTGACAGAGACTTGAGGTCAAGATCAAGCACAATAATTTCTGGGAATTCCGAAATTGAAACGCCGTCACTGTGCAGTCATGCTGTATCTCACCCAGGGTTAATGGAATTGTCGCCTTGCCACTTCTCAATGCTGCCGCAGATGCCGTGCATCGCCTTTGGCACGAGTTCGGCGGCCAGCACACGGTCTGCATTGACCGGACGTGGAAACACCAGTGGCTCCGCAAGACCTCGGTAAAACCCGAAACGCCGATAGTAGGGCTCGTCACCGACCAGCACGACGCGCTGCCAATCCGCGTCGCGCGCCCGGCTTAGCGTCTCCATGATCAATAGCGCGCCCAGCCCCTCGCCTTGGCGGGTAGTGTGGACGGCGATCGGACCCAGCAGCAGCGCCGGCCACGGGCCGCCATCGCCGGAGATACGGATCGGCCAGTACCGGATGGCGCCGGCGACGCTGTCATACTCGTCTCTTGCGATCAGGCAGAGATCCGCAACCGGGTCGACACCATCGCGCAGCTGATAGGACGCCAGCGCCTGGCGACCCGGCGCAAAGGCCAGATCGTAGAGCATCTCGACCTCGTCGCGGTCGCGTGGCGTCTCTTTGAGAAGGCGGAACATTGGGACGGGCCGAAGGTGGTCGCGGCGGGGCGCAGGGGTCAGGGAACGACGGCTGCGTACCCGACAGCGCAGCGGCGAACCCGTCAAGCATCACCCGGCGACGGCGATCGGCGGGGCGTCCAGCACATCCCGATGCTCTGTCCGGTCACCCCGGCGTGCATGTCGACGGCGCATTGCCGGAGCGGCATCTCGGCCTAGCCTGCCTCTCGCCCGAGCGGTATCGCCAGAATGCTGCTGCCAGAGCACTGTCGCCCGAGCGCTATTGCCCGACCGTCACGTCACGACCGACATCGCCCGTCCCCCAGGAGCCCGCTCCCATGTTCTATCGCATCGCCGATGGCCACCCGCTGCCGCACGACCCGTTCAAGGCATTGGTGACGCCGAGGCCCATTGGCTGGATCTCGAGCCGCGGCTCAGACGGGCAGGTCAACCTGGCACCCTACTCCTTCTTCAACGGCTGCGGTGACCACCCGCCGCTGGTGATGTTCGCCCAAACCGGGCGCAAGACGCGCGAGACGCAGGAGAAGGACTCGATCGCCAATATCCGTGAGACGGGCGAGTTCGCCTGCAACATCGTCGGGCGCGGCCTGGCCGAGGCGATGAACCTCTCGTCCGGGCAGTACGACCGCGGCGATGACGAGTTCGAGATTGCTGGTCTGACCAAGGCCGACTGCGTCGAGATCGCCGTGCCGCGCGTTGCCGAGGCGCCCGCCGTGCTGGAATGCCGCCTGGTGCGGATCATCGACGACCTGCCCACTGCCCGCGACCACGCCCGCAACATCATGGTGATCGGCGAAGTGGTGGGCGTTCATATCGACGACGGCGTGCTGCAGGACGGCATCGTCGATGTCCTGGCCTTCAATCCGCTCGCCCGCATGGGCTACATGGACTACACCGCCGTGACCGACAAATTCGCGCTACGCCGTCCTGGCCAGTAGGTCGATCCACCCGGACGGCCCGCCTTCTCAGCCCAACCAGCCCACGGACTTGTTCATGAAGATCGGCATCATCGGGGGCTCGGGCCTCTACGAGATCGAAGGGCTGGAGGGCGCCGAGTGGGTCGGCGTCGACAGCCCTTGGGGCGCACCGTCCGACCAGGTACTGACCGGACGCCTGCAGGGCGTCGACCTCGCCTTCCTACCCCGCCACGGGCGGGGGCACGCGATCAGCCCGACCGATATCAACTATCGGGCCAATATCGACGCGCTGAAGCGCCTCGGCGTGACGGATGTGCTGTCCTTCTCCGCCTGCGGCTCGTTTCGCGAGGCGATGGCGCCCGGCGATTTCGTCATCGTCGACCAGTTTATTGACCGGACCTTCGCGCGCGAGAAGTCGTTCTTCGGCAAGGGCTGCGTCGCCCATGTCTCGGTGGCGGAGCCTGTCTGCCCGCGCATCGGGGAGGCCTTGGCGGCCACTGCCGGGGCCGAGGGCGTGCCGACGCTGCATCGAGGCGGGACGTACCTGGCGATGGAGGGGCCCCAATTCTCGACGCTGGCCGAGAGCCGGCTCTACCGCGAGGTTTGGGGCTGCGACGTGATCGGCATGACGAACATGCCGGAGGCCAAGCTCGCTCGCGAGGCGGAGCTCTGCTATGCGACGGTCGCGATGGTGACTGACTACGACAGCTGGCACCCCGACCATGGCGAGGTCGATATCCAGGCCATCATCAGGACGATGCACGCCAATGTGGCAGGGGCCAAGGCGGTGCTGCGCGCCGTCATCCCCGCGCTCGCCGACCGGCCCGAGGTCTGTCCCTATGGCTGCGACCGCGTGCTCGACACCGCTATCATCACGGCGCCCGAGAGGCGTGACCCAGCTCTCCTCGCCAAGCTGGATGCGGTGGCGGGGCGCGTGCTCGGCCCGGTCGGGAGTCTGCCCTGATTTCGGGGGTCTCTACGACGTTCCCAGCGGCGTCCTCACAACCGAGCAATGCACTGATCGGCGCGTCTCAGGCCCGATCGAAAGCCATCAAGCACCGCGTCGCCGACTGGACGATCACGGTCTCGATCGATGGCAGTGTCGAGAGGGTGGATGTCGATTTCCGATCCTTGAGCCGTCAGGACCTGCGCTTGAGCGTCTGGGAAGACGGTCTGATGTGGGCGCGGTGGAGCAAGGCCGGATCTCGCAAAGTCGGCGGCTGGGAAGTCGCCTTCGCACTCTGGCTCGCCGCCGGCCAAACGGCGCCACACCGCGTCGTCGAGGCCATGCTGGCATCCCTAAACGTCACCTGTCGGGACGACGCGATGACGATCTGGGTGGCCTTTGTGCCTCGCCCCGACCCGTCCGTCGGCTGAGACCTGTTCATTACCGCGGAATGGGCGTCGACGGTTACCCGCCGGTTGCGCGCCTGAGCGGTGTTTGCCGGAGCGCAGCACCCGGACGATGCGCAACGCGATGACCCATCCGCCGACATCTGGGCCACCTAGGATGTCGAGGTTGGGTGATGCGTGGTGCTGAACAGGTGCGGATTGCGAGGTTGCAGACGAGCCTGCGCAGCCTCGGTCTTTATCACGGTCGCGCAGATGGGATCGCCGGGCCGCTGACGCTGCGTGCGACCGACCGGCTGTTCAGGGCGTTGCCGCACCCACCGACGGCCGGCCGGGATACGCGGCCGGATGTCAGGCTGGCGGCCGCCTGCGCGCTGACGGCAATGGTAGAAGCATTGCAAGCGCATGACGCGCGGCGATAAAGGCGATCAGGGCACCCGACCATATTGGACGCCGATCTGCCCGCGTAACCATCCGCCAGCGCCATCGCGCCAGACCTCCAGGAGATAGCCAATGGCCGCACGGCAGCATCTCGCCCGCCATATCCGGACCGTGCCTGATTTCCCCGTGCCGGGCGTCCAGTTCCGTGACGTGACGACCCTGTTCGCCGATCGTGCCGCCTTTGCCGTGGCGGTCGACGCGATGTTCGAACCCTTCGCCGGGCGGGAGCCCCAGGTCATTGCCGGCATGGACGCACGCGGCTTCATCCTGGGCGGTGCTATCGCCTACCGTACCGGTCTTCCCTTCGTGCCGGTGCGTAAGAAGGGCAAGCTACCGGCAAGCACGATCGCCGAGGCCTACAGCCTGGAATACGGCGAGGCGATCGTCGAGATCCATGCCGATGCCTTGGCGCCCGGCACGCGGGTGCTGCTGGTCGACGACCTTTTGGCGACCGGCGGAACGGCGACCGCTGGGGTGAAGCTGATCCGCCGGCTCAAGGCCGAGGTGACCGGTGCGGTGTTCCTCGTCAACCTGCCCGATCTGGGTGGCGACAAGCGGCTCGAGGCGCTGGGCGTCGACGTTCACGCGCTGTGCAGCTTCGACGGCGACTGATCGCTGCCCTCCCTCCGCACACCGCGCAGCTAGGGGCGGGTCGCGCCCGCTGACGGCTCATCACATCGTGATCCGTTGCCGCGGGGTGGCCTTGCCAGTCCGGTATGGGCGCCCGAGGTTGGGCCACGCCGCCCATCACGTCATAAGCCGAGGTCCGCATGAGCGCCGATCCTGCCCTTGCGCCGACGCGCGCGATCACTGGCGCCGACGCGGTCGCGAAGCGCCTTTATGCGGCCGGTGCCCGCCATGCCTTCGGCATTCCGGGTGGTGAGGTGTTGGCGCTGATCGAGGCGCTGGGCCGCGCGGGCATCGCCTTCCACCTGGCGCGACACGAGAATGCCGCCGGCTTCATGGCGGAGGGGTGCTGGCATGCGACCGGCACCTTGCCGGTCCTGGTCGCGACCGTCGGGCCGGGCATCGCCAACGCCTTCAACGTGATCGCCAATGCCGAGCAGGATCGCGTGCCGTTGATCGCGCTCTCGGGCATGGTCGATCCGGCGGAAGCGGCGCGCTACACCCATCAGGTGTTCGACCACGGCGCGGCCATGGCGACGGTCACCAAGGCCTCGATCAGGCTGGCGCAGGGCGCCGTCGACGTGCAGGTCGCCAAGGCGATCCGCCTCGCACTGGCACCGCGGCAAGGACCCGTTCATCTGGATTTACCGATCGCTGTCGCGACCGGCGTCGAGATCGGGGCAGGCTCGGAGACTGCGTATCACGCGCCCGTCCTGCCAGCCCTGCCAGCCCCGGCCGAGGGGCCAATGCTCGACGCGGCGCGCGCGCTTTGGCGGCGGAGCGTCAGGCCGGTCGCTGTGGCAGGCCTCGACGTCTTGGCCGAACCCGGCGCGGCCGAGGCCGTCGCCGATTTCTGCCGCCGCCATGGCGTGCCGCTGGCCACCACCTATAAGGGAAAGGGTATCCTGCGTGAGGACGATCCGCTCAGCCTCGGCGGCCATGGGCTCAGCCCGAAG
>JBCCSW010000284.1:0-5533 GCA_039199465.1 Pseudomonadota bacterium | reverse complement strand
CGTTGAGCTGGGCAGGGATCGTCGTCCTCGCCTATGTCGCCGCAGGGCGCGCGACGCAGCACCCGTGGCAGCGGGCCGCCGTCGCCGCCGGCGCGCTCTGGCTCGCGGCGCTCGGCCTGCTCAGCCAGAACGCTCAGCACGTGCTGCAGCTCCAGCACAATCGCCGCGACATGGCGCTGGCCGCCGCGATGGTGCACCGGCTCGAGCAGCATGACCGCTTCGCCGATGTGGCGCGCGATGGCGCGGTCGAGATCTATGTGATCGGCGCCCTGCCGCTCGGCGAGGGCAAGCACCTGACCGGTCGCCTCGCCCCGCCGCCGATGGATCGGCTGGCGATCTGCGGGCTGTTCGACTGCGGGCATCAGGATCTGGCGGCGGCGCTGCGCTTTTTCGGCACGCGTGATGTCGTCTATTCCGCGCTCGATCCGGCGGAGATCGGCGAGAGCCGCGCGCTCGTCGCCCAGCAGACGCTCGACACCATGGAGCCGTGGCCCGATCCCTCGGCCGTCAGGATCCTTGAGACCGGCGAGGTGCTGATCCTGCTGGGGCGCAACTAGCCGAAAGCGAGGGACTGCCGCGGGCCCCGCCAAGACATGTGCGTAGACCGCCTGTGATCGACGGTCGGCGCGGCGGCGCCTTCAGCCTTCGGCGCCGCGAGCCGGAAGGGGCCGCGGCGCGCCGGGTCACGCCATGACGGCCTGATAGAGGACGCCGGTGACGATGGCGCCGGTGACGCCAAGGCCGAGATAGGCGGCGAAGACGCCCGGGCGCACCAGCGACCAGACCGCCGCCATCGCAGGGATCGAGCTGACGGCGCCCGCGATGATGAAGGCCATCGCCGCACCGGCTGCCATGCCCTGATCCATGAGTCCTGCGACCAGTGCCGGGGCGACGTAGCTGTTCAGATAGGCCGGCATGCCGACCAGGGCCGAGACGACGATCGGCGTCAGGCCCTCACCACCGACGACGCCGGCGATGGTCTCGGCGGGCACATAGGTAACGAGCAGCGCCTCGAGCGCATAGGCAAGCGCCAGCCACTTCACCAGGAACAGGGCGTTCACGCGCGCCTCGGCCCCGAATACGGTGCGCCGCTTCTCCTCGGCCCAGAACCGCCAGACCGGCGTGCCCGAAAACGGAGACGGGCCGCAGCCGCAGCAGCCCTTGGCTTGGCGCGGACGAAGCGGATCGGCGAAGACGCCGCTTCTCATCACCGCCTTCAGCGCGAAGCCACCGAACAGGCCCAGCGCGACCGCTGCGACGGCCTTGCCGATGGCGAAGGGCCAGCCCAGCGCCGCCGCGGTGATCAGCAGCGTCGGCGGGTCGATCAGCGGCGAGGACAGCCAGAACGCCATCACCGCCGGCAACGGTGCGCCAAGCGCCAGGAGACCCGCGATAAAGGGGATCACCTCGCACGAACAGAACGGCGCAAGGCCGCCGAACAGCGCTGCCAGCACGATCATGCGCGTCTCGCGACCCTTGAAGGCCTCGGCCACCATCGCCTCGGCCCCGGCAGCCTTAAGATAGGCGACGAGCAGCACCGCAAAGGCGATGTAGGGCAGCGTGCCAAGGAAGGCGCTGCCGGCGAAGCCCATCACCGCGGTCCAGCGGCCGGGGTCGAGCACGGCGACGCCGAGGGCCACGCCGATCACGACGCTCCAGGGCGTCGCGAGCGGTGCGGCCCAGGCCCTAACGCGGTCGAGCGGGTGCTGCGCCGCTGCCTGGCCGGCACAGGCGCCGCCTGGTGCCGCGGCCGGGACGGGATGTGTCGTGTCAGCCATCGTCGCAGTCTCCCCTGCTGTCCATGCAGCATTCGTTGAGGATGAAGTCCGAGAGATGCTGAAGCCGGTCGAAGCGCGCGCTGGTGAGCGTCAGCCGACCCTCGCGGCGCTGCTCGATCAGCCCGCCATCGGCGAGGGCGCGCAGGTGATGGGCCAGGGTCGACGGCGCGATGGCAAGACGCTCACCGATCTCGCCCACAGGCAGGCCCTTCTGACCAGCGCGCACGAGCAGTCTTAGGACCCTGAGGCGCGCGGGGGCACCGATTGCCGCGAAGGCGCGGGCCATACCGTCCCAATCGCCATCGGACACCGCCGACTGGACCTGATCGGCATCGCCAGGCTGGATCGTCTTGCTGAGCGCTTCGGCCATCGGAGATCCCTATAAAACTAGAATCCTAGTTATATAACTATCCCGCCCAGCGCAAGCCCTGCCGTTAAGGCAGGCTTGCGGCGCTGCGGCATGCATGCTGACACTGCACAGCCAGCGGACGGAGCGTGGATGCTAGCCTTTCTTTTGAGACGGCTGTTTCAGTCCATTCTGGTGCTGCTTGTCACCGGGCTGATCGCCTTCTCGATGTTCCGCTTCGTCGGCGATCCGGTCGAGATGATGCTGGGCCAGGAGCGCACGACCGAGGACATCGCCAATCTGCGCGAACGACTGGGCCTGAACGACCCCTTTCCCGTGCAATACGCCAACTTCCTCTGGGGCGCGCTAAACGGCGAGATGGGGGTCAGCTTCCAGCAGGGCCGCCCGGTCAGCGAACTGATCGCCGAGCGCGCGCCAGCGACGCTCGAACTCGCGGGGATATCGGGCCTGCTGGCGGTCGTACTGGGCGTCATCCTCGGCGTCTACACCGCGATCAACGGGCGCGGGATCATCGCGCAGGGCATCATGACGGGCTCGCTGATCGGTGTCTCGCTGCCGACCTTTCTGATCGGCATCCTGCTCATCAACCTGTTCGCCGTGGAGCTTCGATGGCTGCCGTCGAACGGCCGCGGCGAGACCGTGGATCTGGGCTGGTGGGACACCGGGCTCCTCACCGTCTCGGGCCTGAAGGCGATGATCCTGCCGGCGATCACGCTCGGGCTCTACCAGATGACGCTGATCATGCGCCTCGTCCGCTCCGAGATGCTGGAGGTCATGCGTGCCGATTTCATCCGCTTCGCGCGCGCCCGCGGTCTGTCCGAGCGCGCGGTGACCTTCGGCCATGCGCTGCGCAATACCATGCTGCCGGTGATCACGGTGATCGGCCTGCAGCTCGGCAGCATCATCGCCTTCGCCATCATCACCGAGACGGTGTTCCAATGGCCGGGCATCGGGCTCTTGTTCATCAACGCGATCAACAGCGTCGATATCCCCGTCATGGCGGCGTATCTGATGCTGATCTCGGTGATGTTCGTCGCCATCAATTTCGTGGTGGACATCATCTACGTGATGATCGACCCCCGCCTGCGCGTCGATCGCGCAGCCGCGCGCTGAGGGAGGGATCGATGGCCCTGGCCGAGCGCATCCACACCGCCTGGGACAGCGATATCGCCTACTCCTTCCGGCGCTCTCCGGTTGCGATGGTCTCCGCGCTGCTGACGGCCCTGCTGGTCGGGGGGGCGGTCTTCGCGCCGCTGATCGCGCCATACGACCCGTTCGACCCCTCGACGCTGAACCTGATGAACGGGCGCACGCCGCCGTTCAGCACCAATCCCTTTACCGGGGACTACTTCCTGCTCGGCACCGACGACCAGGGCCGAGACATGCTGTCGACCATTCTCTATGGCCTGCGGATCTCGTTGTTTGTGGGCTTCTCGGCGGTGCTGTTCGCGATGATCCTTGGCGTCACGCTGGGGCTGATCGCGGGCTATGCCGGCGGCTGGACCGACACGATCATCATGCGCATCGCCGATATCCAGCTCACCTTCCCCTCGATCCTGCTGGCGATGCTGATCTCGGGCGTCGCGCAGGTCTGGGTCGATCCCGCCAACCGGCAGGAAGCCGCGATCATCGTGCTGATCGTCGCGATCGGCCTCAGCGACTGGGTGCAATTCGCCCGCGTCGTACGTGCGTCGGTGATGGTGGAGCGCAGCAAGGAATATGTGCAGGCCGCGCGGCTCATCGGGCGCGGACCCGGCGCGATTATGCTGCGCCACGTGCTGCCGAACACGCTGTCGCCGGTGCTGGTGATCGCGACCATCGGCTTGGCGCTGGCGATCATCGCCGAGGCCACCCTGAGCTATCTGGGCGTCGGCGTGCCGCCCACTCAGCCTTCGCTCGGCACGCTGGTGCGCATCGGGCAGGACTTCATGTGGTCCGAGCGCTGGATCCTGATCAGTTCGGGCCTGACGCTGTTGGTGCTGGCGCTGTCGGTCAACCTGCTCGGCGACTGGCTGCGCAGCGCGCTCAACCCGAGGCTTCAGTGAACTGGCTCCGATCGGGCTGGCTGGGCGCCGTGATCCTTGCCGCAGCGCTGGTTCTGCCGGGTGTCGCATCGCCCGTCGCGCAGTGGTTCCACGCCCGCGACACGCGCGTTCAGGCGGCACTCATCTCGGTGACAGGGACCCTCGTCTCGGCACTGACGGGCGTGCTGGTCTTCAACATGCAGGCGAAAGCCCGCGAGGACGAGATCGCGGCCCGGCAGGCGCGTGAGCGAAAGGACGAAAGAAAACGGCGCGAGGAACTGGACAAACGCATGGCAGCAGCGCTGCGGAGCGAGATCTCGGCAAGCGTCGACCGCCTGGTCCGCAGTTTCGATCCGGCCGAGAACGAAGCGCTGATCCGTGGCATGCGCCGCAACCTTGAACAGGCCGCCGAGGGGGAGCGCGGCATGCCGGTTGGCGTTGCGCTACGCGAGAACAAGGTCTTCGAGGATCAGGGTAGCGATCTGTACCACCTGCCCGAGGGCC
Organism: Pseudomonadota bacterium; assembly: GCA_039199465.1. GTDB lineage: Bacteria > Pseudomonadota > Alphaproteobacteria > Rhodobacterales > Rhodobacteraceae > Thermohalobaculum. Next base: position 860 of record JBCCSW010000284.1, on the reverse strand, counting down.
TGCTCCGCGCGGTGGTGCGCTACTATCAGAACGACAGCTATCTGACGCTCTATTTCGAGCAGATGGCAGAGGGTCACTTCGACCCCGTAAACGATCAGCGCCGCCGCAAGGCGATCAGGCACTATGTCTATCTTGGTGAGCGGGCGCTCTACACCGCCCTGATCGCGCGGGCCGGACTGGACATGTTCATGGCCGACGAGCCGCTGCCGAACGAACTGTCCGAGAGCATCGTGCCAGAGCACGACCGGGCGCTGCTGGATCGGGTCGGGCTCGATCACGTCGAGGAACGGTTCGCCGTGATCGGCGATCTCCTCGGGATCGAAGAAGGATCAGAGCAACGGGAGGACGGGCGGCAAGGGACCGGGCATGGCGGCTCTCCAACGGATCAGTGGCGAAGATAGGCATAGCGGTATGGCGTTGCCAAGCAGTGTGCTCGAAATCCGCGATCTGGTCGTCGAGATCCCGACGCGACGCGGCGTTTTGCGGCCCGTCGACGGGGTGTCGTTCTCGATCACGGCGGGCGAGACGCTCGGCGTCGTCGGCGAATCGGGCGCCGGCAAATCGATGATGGGTGCTGCCGTGATCGGCCTCCTCGACGGGGCGACGCGGATCGCCAGCGGCGAGGTCTGGCTGCGGGGAGAGCGGATCGACACCCTGTCTCGCGCCCGGATGCGCGCTGTGCGCGGGCGGCATATCGGCACCGTGTTCCAGGATCCGCTGACCTCGCTGAACCCGCTCAAGACCGTGGGCGAGCAGTTATCCGAGACGATCCGCACGCATCTGGCGGTCGGCAGGCGCGAGGCCGAGGCGCGCGCCCTACAGGCGCTGCGCGATGTCGGCATCCCGGGCGCCGAGGCGCG
>JBCCSW010000283.1:0-5556 GCA_039199465.1 Pseudomonadota bacterium | reverse complement strand
CCTCGGACCAGATCGGCGTGTCGGACAGGTTGGTCATCGCGACCGAGGCGGCGCCGCCGCCCACCAGCACGCCCGCGGCGGCGGTGGCGTAGTCGCCGATCTTGCGCTTCTGCTTCTCATAGGCATAGCCGGTGCCGAGCGGCGGGATCGGCACGGTGATCGTCGTCAGGATCTCGGCATCGTCGCGCGCCGTGTCATAGGCGCCCTGGTAGAACGCGCGCGCCTTGATGCGCCGCGGGCCATTGCTGCCGAGCACGGTAAAGGTCGCGTCGAGGCACTGCATCAGGCCGGGCATGTCATTGCCGGGATCGCCATTGGCGACGTTGCCGCCGATCGTGCCCATGTAGCGCACCTGCGGGTCGGCGATCTGCAGCGCGGCCTCGCGGATCAGCGGGATCGCGCGGGCGAGGGCGGCATCGGTGATCAGCCGGTCCTGCGTGACCATGGCGCCGATCTCGACCTCGCCGTCTTCGACGATGATGTCCTTCAGCTCGGCGATGTCCTGCAGGTCGACCAGATGTTCGACCGAGGCCATGCGGAGCTTCATCATCGGGATCAGGCTGTGGCCGCCTGCGAGCACCCGGGCATCGTCGCCCAGGCTGGCGAGAAGACCGACCGCCTCGCCCAGAGCCGTCGGGCGGTGGTCGTCGAACGAACCGGGTATCATCCGGTTGCCTCCCTTTATCGTTTCGCTGGTGCGCGCCCCAAGGGTTGCGCGTCTGGCATTACGAAGAGCAGATGGGCCGGCGCGGCGCGCGGCAAGCGCCGCGACCCGGCACGAGCCCGGCACGGGCCCAGCACGGGCCGACATTCCTTTCCTCGGAACCCGCTTCCGAACTGATCGAGCGCAAGTGATGGGTTAGAGTGTGCGGCCTTCCGACGACATCGACGCCGACGTTGGACCTCAGGCACGCCTCGTTGGGGTAGCGCAATGCCTTCTGGTTGGCGTTGCGCGCGGGTCAGGAGTGGTGTCGTCGGCGGATTCGATCCACCGGATAGTGTTCTCTGGTTTGGCCGCGAAGGCTGTTTGCGCCAGTGCTCAGGCCATCGGGCGGGCGCCGAGGGGTTATTGGTCGGGTTTTCGTCGTCGGTCTCGGTGATCGTGACCTGGTCTTGCAGCGTGACGCCGAGCGGGCCGCCGACCTCGCCGCAATGGACGTCGACGCTGAGGCACGTGCCGGGCTCCGGCACAGCGTCACAGTCCCCAGCCGGGACGCGGGCTTCATCGCCGAGGGATGAAAGCAAACAGACCGCCTCGCCGGGTGCTGACGGGCGGTGGTGTTCGAACGGACCGGGAAGCATTCGGTTGCCTGCCTCGTCTTCAGCTATCGCCCGCGTTCCCGCGCCCGCTTGGCATACCGGATGAGAGCAGTCGTTCGGCGGGCGCGGCCAGCGCGATCATCGTACCGACAGCCAGCGTCCTCAGCGCGAGACGTCCTTCCAGACGGATGGGTGCGGCCGGGAGAGGTTATGCGGGCCGCGCCAGCGGCGCTCGGTTTGCCCGGCAGGCTCGTGGCATCGAGGCGCTGCCCGCGGCTGGCATGGCGCCGGTTCCGGCAGGGGCTCACGCGGATCGGTTTTGGACGGTGCGCGGTGCAGCCTTCTCACAGCGCTATGCCCGAAGCGTGATCGGATCGTGACGTCTGTTTATTGGCGCTGCGTCGGGGGTCGTGGCATCTCGCCCTCGGACACCAAATCGTCCCGTGTCGCCACCAAGTGCTGTGGTCTCTCACCACAGTACATCGAAAATGGAGAGGACTTCCATGAGCTTCAGACATCTTCGCGCGACCCTCGCCGCCGCTGCCCTCGTCTCGTTCGCTTCGTTCGGTACCGCGCAGGCAGCCGACGAGTTCTTTATCGCCGACAGCGAGAAGAACATCGCGATCAACGGTTATGACGCGGTCGCCTACCACACCGTCGGCGCGCCGACGAAGGGCTCGGCCGAGTTCAAGTACGAGCATGACGGCGTCGTCTGGAAGTTCTCCTCGGCCGAGAACAAGGCAGCGTTCAAGGCCGATCCCGCCAAGTTCTCGCCGGCCTATGGCGGCTGGTGCACGGTCGGCACCAGCAAGGGCAAGAAAGTTCCGACGCAGCCGCATCTCTTCAAGGTCGTCGACGGCCAGCTCTACCTGAACTCGTCGGACGGTGCGCATAAGCTGTTCCTGGGCGATGAGACGGGCACGATCACCAAGGCCGAGAACAATTGGCCCGATATCGAGAGCACGCCAGCCGATCAGCTCTGATCCGATCCCGTCCCGGATCGCCACAGAGCAGAGGATCACGAAGGGCGCGGCGTGACCGCGCCCTTTGGTTGTCGCGGCGGGCCGGCCGCGTCTTAGCCCTCGCCGGACAGCCGTGGGTCGAAGGGGAAGCGGGTCAGGTTCTCGTAGCCGGTCTCGGTGATGACCACCTGATCTTCCAGCTTGATGCCGAGGGGGCCGCCGACCTCGCCGTAATAGACTTCGACGCAGAGGCACATGCCGGGCTCCAGCACGCCATCATAGCCGCCCGACCAGTCCTCGGGATAGCGGATGGCAGGGTATTCGTCGCAGAGCCCGACGCCGTGATACTTCACGCCGTAGCGCTGGTCGCGGAAGCGGGTGGGGAGCTGGTCGCCGGCATAGGCGAGCTCGCGGAACGTCGCGCCGGGGCGCAGGATCTCCATGTTGCGCCGGATATGCTCGCGCGCGGCCTTGTAGACGTCGCGGGCATAGTCGCCGGGATCGGCATCGCCGACGACGCAGGTCCGGCTGAGATCGGCGCAATAGCCGTAGGGTCCGATCAGGTCGGTGTCGTAGGCGAGGATCTCGCCGTCACGCATCCGCCGCGGCCCGCATTCCTGGAACCACGGGTTGGTGCGCGGGCCCGAGGAGAGGATGCGGGTCTCGATCCACTCACCGCCGCGGATATGGTTGCCGTGCTGCAGGACGGCCCAGGCCTCGACCTCGGTCATGCCGGGGGTTAGCGCCGCCTCCATCTCGGCCATGGCGGCCTCGCAGGTGGCGATGGCGCAGCGCATGGCGCGGATCTCCTCGGCCGATTTGATCTTGCGCGCATGTTCGGTGACCGCCTGGCCCTCGTGAAGCGTCAGGCCGCGGGCGCGCAGGCTGTCGCTGCCCGCAAGCTCGATCTTGTCGACGGCGAGGCCGCGATAGCCGGGCGCATGGGTTCGCATCAGATCGTCGATCTCGGCGGCGAAGCGGTCGGCCATCTCGGCCGTGCGCGGGCCGGTCTTGAAGTAATAGAGGCTGGCGCCGCCACGCACCTCGGTCACCAGCGGCAGATGTGCCGACAGGTGCTCGCAATGGTGGAAGTCGTAGAGGATCATGGTGCCGTCGGCGAGCACGAGGCAGGCGCGCGACGGGTTGTGACTGATCCAGAGCTGCATGTTGGTGGTGTCGGTCGCGTAGCGGATGTTGAGCGGGTCGAACATCAGCACGCCGCCGAGGCCGCGGAGCTGGATCTCGCGCACCAGCCGCGCATGGCGGTAGGCGCGCATCGCCTCGAGATTGGGCGGTGTCAGGCCGAGGGCGGCCCATTCGCGGAAGGCGAGGTCGGTCGGGCCGATCTCGACGCGGTTCTCGTCGTTCGGGCTGCCGTCGGGCAGGGCGTCGGTGTCGGAGATCGGGCGACGGGTGTCGGCCGGTTGCTGCGGCGGCTGGGCCGGGCGGCGGGTCGGGTCGATCTTGCGCCGGGCGCCGATGACGAGGGGGTCTTCGGTCATGCTCATCGGCTCGCCTCCCGCTGGCCTGGGCGCGACCGCCCGACGGGCGCGCCGGAAGCAAGCGTCCGGCAGAGGCGGCGGCGGCGTCGCGCGCGTATCTGTCGGGGTTTTGCGCTTTTGCGACAGGGCGGGCCCGCCGGATGGGCGCCAGGAGCACGCCGGACGCACGCCGGGCGGGCGCGGGGCGGGGCGTTTGGGCGCTGCGATGGGTGTTCGGCTCTCAGAGATCGATGCGGGTGGCTGCCAGGCGGTCCTCGTCGAGGGTGAGGCCGAGGCCCGGGGCGTCGCCGAGGTCGACATGGCCGTCGGTGGCGACGAGCGGGGCCGCGAGTGGGAAATCGCGGCGCGCCAAACCCCATTCGGGCGGGTCGAACGGCCATTCGAGCGGCAGCGCCGGGCCTGCGCCGGTGCCGCAGCCAGCCACCAGATGGGCGTTGGCGGCGACGCCGATGCCGTTGGTCCAGCTATGCGGCGTGAAGCCGAGGCCCGCGGCGGCCGAGGCGGCGGCGATGCGGGCGAGGCCGGTGATGCCGCCGGTAAGCGCCGCATCGGGCTGCAGGATGTCGAGAGCGCGGGCCTCGATCAGCCGGTCGAAGGAGGCGAGCTCGCGGGTCATCTCGCCGCCCGCGATGCGGATCGGGGTCGAGTGGCGGAGCGCCGCCATGCCGGCGCTGTCGTGGCGGTCGAGCGGCTCCTCAAGCCAGAAGACGCCGAGGGGCTCGAGCGCGCGGGCGCAGGCGGTGGCGTCCTTCAGGGTCCAGGCCGGGTTGGTGTCCCAGGGCATGCGCCAGCCCTGGTTGGCATCGACCATGATCAGGACGGTATCGCCGATGCGGGCGCGCACGGCCTCGATCGCGGCGAGGTCGGCATGCAGGCCATCGCGACCACCGGCGGTGCTGGAGAGGCGGATCTTCATGGCGCCGAAGCCGGCGGCGACCAGGGCCTCGGCGGTGTCGGCCATGGCGTGCGTGTCGCGCAGCACGCCGGTCGAGGCGTAGAGGGCCACGCGCCCGCTTTCGCCGCCGAGGAGCCGCCAGACCGGTGCCTCGGCGATCTTGCCGGCCAAATCCCAGAGCGCGAGGTCGACGGGCCAGCAGCGGCCGTAGTGGAAGGCGATGTGGTCCAGCACGCGGGCGTGGCGCTGATGGGCGCGCGGGTCGTGGCCGATGAACAGATCCTCGTGGCCCTTGAAGCCCAGGCAGAGATCGCCTGAGCCGATACCGACCCGGCCGTCCTCGTCGGTGATGCGCACGATGGTGGCGTCGAAGGCGTGGCGCGGGCGACCGTCCCAGGAGGCGACGAAGGGCGGGTCGAGCGGTAGGCGGTGATGCGTGATCTCGATGCGGGCAATGCGGGGCATGCGGTACCGGGCGGCTGGCGGGAGGGGTCGAGGCGGGTCGTGGTGGCGAGGCGGGGAAAGCAGACGGCTTCCGGGCGCCGCGACCCTGTGACAGGCTGCGGCCATGGCGCAAGTTCTGCTGACCAGTTTCGAACCGTTCGGCGGGCGCCGGGTGAATGCCAGCCGGATCCTGGCCGCGGCCGCGCTGGATCGACTGGCCCGGGGGCGGATGGCCGCCCGGCGGCGCGTGGTGCATGCCTGTCTGCCCGTCGACCACGATGCTGCGGCCGCGGCGGTCGCGGCGCTGATCGACGCCCATGCGCCGCGGCAGGTCGTGCTGACCGGGGAGTGGTCGGGCAGCGCCGTGCGGTTGGAGCGCCATGGGCGCCCGGGTCCGCTGGCACCCTGGCGCGGCGGCGTGCTGACACCCCCGCCAGGGCCCGCGCCCGCGCTTTTCCAGCGCTTTGGCGCGGCGGTTCGGCTTTCGGGCGAT
>JBCCSW010000282.1:0-5568 GCA_039199465.1 Pseudomonadota bacterium | reverse complement strand
TCGGGCTGGCAGATCATGACCAACGTGATAGTGCCGCTGTCCAAGCCCGGGATCATGATCGGCTCGATCTTCGTGGTGACCCTAGTGATGGGCGACTTCATCACCGTGCGGTTCATGAGCGGGTCTCAATCCGCCTCGGTCGGGCGGATCATCCAGAACGAGATCGCGCTTCTGCAGTACCCCGCCGCGGCGGCCAGCGCCGTGGTGCTGCTGATCACCGTACTGATCGCGATCGGCCTGATGCTGCGCCTGGTCGACATCCGGAAGGAGCTGTGAGGATGGGCGCGCGGCGCGGGTTGGAGTTCTGGGGGCTGGCGGCGTTCTTCGCGCTGTTCGTGCTGTTCCTCTACGGCCCGATCATCACCATCGCGATCCTGTCCTTCCAGGGTCCGAACGGCGGCCTGACCTTCCCGATGAACGGCTGGTCGACCTATTGGTTCGCCGATCTCTTCCGCCAGCAGGCGGTCGGCGATATCTGGGGGTCGTTCTCGCGCTCGCTGATGCTGGGTCTGACCGTCATGGTGGTGACCGTCGTCATCTCGGTGATGGCGGGGCTGGCCTTCCGCCGGCGCTTCCGCGGCGCAGGCGTGCTTTTCTACCTTACCGTGGCCAGCCTCATCATCCCGTCGCTGCTCGTCTCGCTCGGCATCGGGCTGATGTTCAACATCGCCGAGCTCGACGTGCACTGGGCGACCTCGGGTCTCGGCGCGCAGCTCACCTGGACGCTGCCCTTCGGCCTGCTGATCATGTTCGCGGTCTTCAACCGCTTCGACAAAAGCTATGAGGAGGCCGCGCGCGATCTGGGCGCCACGCCCTGGCAGACGGTACGCCATGTCGTGCTGCCGATCATCGCGCCCAGCCTGATCGGCGTCGCCCTGTTCGGCTTCACGCTGTCATACGACGAGTTCGCGCGGACGCTGCTGACGGCCGGCAGCTACAACACACTGCCGCTCGAGATCTTCGGCATGACGACCAATGTCACGACGCCGGTGCTGTATGCGCTGGGTACGCTGACGACGGTGTTCTCGTTCCTCGTCATTGCGACGGCGCTGAGCGTCGTCTGGCTCGCGCGCAGGCGCCAGTCGCGGCACGGCTCGGATGCCGGCCAGGGCATGGTCTGAGCGGTGCGCCTCCTCGTCATCAATCCGAACTCGACCGAGGCGATGACGCGCAGCATCGCCACGGCCGCACGGGCGAGTGCGGGGCCGGACGTCGAGATCACGGCCACCACTCCCGCGAACAGCCCGCCCGCCATCCAGGGGCCGGAGGACGGCGCCGCCGCCCTGCCCGGCCTGTTCGCCCTGGTCGAGGCCGCGATAGGCGGCGTCGCCCGACCGGACGCCATGGTGATCGCCTGCTTCGACGACACCGGCGTCTGGGACCTCAAGGCCCGCAGCCCCGTGCCGGTCATCGGTATCGGCGAGGCCGCGTGCCAGGCGGCGATGCTGGTCGCCCAACGCTTCTCGATCGTCACCACGCTGCCCGTCTCGGTCCCGGTGATCGAGGACAACCTCGCCCGCTACGGCTTCGCCAACCGCTGCGCCCGCGTGCGCGCCGCCAATGTTCCGGTGCTGGATCTCGAGACCAACAAGACCGCGGCCGAGGCGGCTGTGAGGGCCGAGACCGAGCGGGCGGTGCGCGAGGATGGTTGCGGTGCCATCGTGCTGGGCTGCGCCGGCATGGCGGATCTGGCCGCTGGCATGACCGCCGATCTGGGACTGCCGGTGATCGACGGCGTCGCGGCGGCAGTGCGCCTGGCGCAGGTCTTCGCACCGAGTCCGAAGAAAGCCCACGCAACGGCCTGACAACGCGCGGGAAACATCGCTGTCGTAGGCTTTTCACTTGACCACCCGACCGGCGGCGCCCTTTGCTGGCGGGGCATCAAGAAAGCAAGATCCGATGGCCGACACGCGTCACGAACCCCGTCATATCGTCCTGACCTCGCATCCGCCGAGCGGGAACAAGAAACCCGCGGCCATAAACTGGGGGGCACCCGCGGCGCAGGTCCGAGGCCCGGTGATCGGCGGCATGTCGGGCGGCAGCCGCAACGTGATCGGCGCCCATTCCGGCGGCTATGGCGTCTATCGCGCGCTCGCCATCGCCAGCGGGCAACTGAACCCCGTGCACCGCCCCGACCTGACCCATACCCGGCCCTCGACCGCGATCGGCCCCTTCCCGCAATGGGAGGGCGAGGATCGCATCGTCTCGCTGGACCCCTATGGCCATATCGTCGCCGACGCCTTCGCGACCGAGATAGCGGCCGGCGCGCCGATCCAGCCGACAATTGCCATCACCAAGGCGCGGATCATGCTGCCCGAGTTCAAGGAGGCGATGGCGGCCGGCCGCCTGACCCCCGACGGTGCGATCCTGACCGATACTGCCGATGCCAGCGTCACCAAGATCGCGATCGAGCCGGTCTGGTACCTGCCCGGTCTCGCGCGGAGGCTGAAGGTCACCGAGGTCTCGCTCCGCCGTGCGCTGTTCGAATACACCGGCGGCATGTTCCCCGAGCTTGTCACGCGCTCGGATCTCAGAGTGTTCCTGCCGCCGATTGGCTCGATCACGCTCTACATATTCGGCGATCCCGCCGCACTCTGGACCGAGGGGCGGCGCGTCACCTGCCGCGTGCATGACGAGTGCAACGGCTCGGACGTCTTCGGCAGCGATATCTGCACCTGCCGCCCCTACCTGACCCACGGCATCGAGGAATGCGTGAAGGAAGCGCAGGCCGGCGGCGCGGGCCTGATCGTCTATAACCGCAAGGAAGGCCGGGCGCTCGGCGAAGTGACCAAGTTCCTGGTCTACAACGCACGCAAGCGGAACCCCGAGGGCGACACGGCGGCCGCCTATTTCGAGAAGACGGAATGCGTCGCTGGCGTGCAGGACATGCGCTTCCAGTCGCTGATGCCCGACGTGTTCCACTGGCTCGGCGTGAGCCATATCGACCGCTTCGTCTCGATGTCCGACATGAAGCACGACGCGCTGGTCGAGCAGGGCATCACCGTGGGCGAGCGGGTGCCGATCCCGGACGACCTGATCCCGGCCGACGCGCAGGTCGAGATGGATGCCAAGAAGGCGGCCGGCTATTTCACCGACGACACCGTCTCGCGACCGGTCGACCTGAACGACACGGTGGGCCGGGGTCTTGACGACTACTGACAGCGCGGCCGCGGACACCGCCGACTGGCTGCTGTCGCCCGAGGCGATCCGCACCCAGTGCGGCGCGCTCTATGCGCTGGCCAAGGCCGGGGACCTGGCGCATTTCACCCTGCACCCCGACCGGCTGGACGCCTGCGCGGCCGATGTCGTGTCGACCATGCGCACGGCCTATCCCGACCTCGACATCCCGCCCCATGCCCGCTGGCGCCATTTCGTCCTGGCCGGGCGCGACCGCTGGGCCGAGATCGCGGCGACACTCGACGTCCCGCGCATCGAGCGCGCGCGGATCGAGTGCGAGTTGGCCATCGTCTCGGTCCTGCTCGATGCAGGCGCCGGCGCGTCCTGGCGCTATCGCGACCCGGCCGATGCGGCCGACTTCGCGCGCTCCGAAGGCCTGGCGCTCGCCTCGCTCCACATGTTCGCCGCCGGTGCCTTCGGCGACGGCCGGATCGGGACGACGGTCGAGCGTCTTTCCGGCTTCTCCGCCGACGATCTCGCCACCGGCTTTCAGGTAGCACCCGACAACAGGCTGGAGGGGCTGGAGGGCCGGGCCGCCCTTATCGCGAGCCTCGGCAGCGCCGTCGCCGCGCGCCCCGACGCGTTCGGCACGCCGCCCCGTCTTGGGAACATCGTCGATCATCTTGCAGGGCTGGGCGGCGACACCCTGCCCGCGCGCGAGATTCTGCGGACCGTCCTGGACGTGCTGGGCTCGATCTGGCCCGACCGACCGACCATGGCGGGCCGCGTCTTGGGCGACTGCTGGGCGCATCCTCAGGCACCCTCTCCCGGCCTCGTGCCGTTTCACAAGCTCAGCCAGTGGCTGAGCTACTCGCTGATCGAGCCACTGCAGCGCGCCGGCCTGCACGTCACCGAGCTGGACGCGTTGACGGGCCTGGCGGAGTACCGGAATGGCGGGCTGTTCCTCGACACCGGTGTGCTGACACTCCGCGACCCAGACGCCGCGGCGACGGCGCATGCGCCGGACAGCGCGCTGATCGTCGAATGGCGGGCCCTGACAGTCATGCTGCTCGACGAGGTTGCCGGGATCGTGCGCCGCCAGCTCGGCATGACGGCCGAGAGCCTGCCATTGGCCGCCGTGCTGGAGGGCGGGACCTGGTCGACCGGGCGCCGGCTCGCGCGCACCCTGCGGCCGGGCGGTGTGCCCCCGCTCAACATCCGCTCCACCGGAACGGTCTTCTGAAAGGCACGGCCCATGTCCGAGCACGTCACCGTCGTCGCCCACCCCCTGGTGCAGCACAAGCTGACGCAGATGCGCCGGCAGGAGACGGCGATCGCCGATTTCCGGCGGCTTCTGCGCGAGGCCGCGCATCTGCTGGCCTATGAGGTGATGCGCGACCTGCCGCTGCAAAACATCCCGATCGACACGCCGCTGGAGCCGATGATGGCGCCCGAGATCGAGGGCAAGAAGCTGGTGCTGGTCTCGATCCTGCGCGCCGGCAACGGGCTCTTGGAGGGGGTGCTGGACCTCGTGCCCCAGGCGCGCGTCGGCCATATCGGCCTCTATCGCGACCCCGAGACGCTGGTCGCGGTCGAGTATTACCTGAAGGTTCCCTCGGACATCGAGGATCGCCCGGTCATCGTGGTCGATCCGATGCTGGCCACGGCGAACTCGGCCTCGGCCGCGATCACGCGGCTGAAGGAGGTCGGCGCACGCAACATCAAGTTCCTCTGCCTGCTGGCGGCGCCCGAGGGGATCGCGACGCTGTCGCGCGACCATCCGGACGTGCCGATCTTCACCGCGGCAGTCGACCAGCGGCTGGACGATCACGGTTATATCCGCCCCGGCCTGGGCGATGCGGGCGACCGGATGTTCGGCACGAAGTGACCTGCGAGACGCCGAGAGCGTCGCGTGTCAGCCGAGCGGGCCGGTCTGCCAGAGCGAGACGCGCAGGCCGCCATGCGGTATCGGCGCGCTGTGGGTCCGGAACGGCAGGCCGGTGGCGCGGGCAAGCTCGGGCGCGCTGGTGACGATGGCGGCCCGCCAGCCCGCGAACTCGGCCATCATGACCTTGCCCAGCGTCGCGTAGAGACCGCGCAGCGTCTTGGCATTGCCGATCCGGCTGCCATAGGGCGGGTTGACGATGACCAGGCCCGGCCGCCCCGGCGGACGGGTCAGCGCCGAGATCGGCTGCTGGGCGAGCGCGATCCGGCCGCCAAACCCTGCACGCTCGATATTCGCCGTGCTCGCGGCAATGGCGCCCGGGTCGCGGTCGAAGCCCTGGATCGGGGGGATCTCAACGGCGGGTGGCAGATCGCGCTTGACGGCGTTCCATCCCGACGCGTCGTGGTTGGCGAGCCGCTCGAACGCGAAGGGGCGCAGACGGCCCGGGGCCAGGCCGGCGGCGATTTCGGCCGCCTCGATCAGGAAGGTGCCCGACCCGCACATGG
>JBCCSW010000281.1:0-5581 GCA_039199465.1 Pseudomonadota bacterium | reverse complement strand
GGAAGATCCCAATCGCCCCGCCCTGATCCAAATAGCCCAGCGCCTGTTTGCGGGTGGCAATGTTGAGCGCCAGCGCCTCTTTGCTGTCCTCAAAGGAAATGGGCAGGATGATCCGGTTCAGGTCTTCGGCATTGCGGAAAACAATATTGGCCAAAATGCGGAAATCGCCCCTGGTGCGGGCCAGGATATGGCCAAGGACGGCCCGATCGTCGTGGTCGCCAACCATCCCTACGGCATCCTCGACGGCCTCGCGATGGGGCGCATGCTGTCCGAGATCCGGGGCGATTTCCGGATCATCGCCCATGTCGTGTTCCGCCGGGCCGAAGACCTGACAAAGATCATCCTGCCGATCGACTTCTCCGAGACGAAGGAGGCGCAGCGCACCAACATCGCGACGCGGAAGGAGGCGCTTGCCTATCTGGCCGCCGGCGGTGCGATCGGCATTTTTCCGGGCGGCACGGTGTCAACGGCGGCCAAGCCGTTCTCGCGCGCGGCCGATCCAACCTGGAAGACCTTCACCGCGAAGATGATCGCCAAGTCCGACGCGACGGTGATCCCGGTCTATTTCGAAGGCTCGAACAGCCGGCTGTTCCAGATCGCCTCGCATCTGAACGCGACGCTGCGCACGGCGCTGCTGATCAACGAGTTCGACAGCCGGGTGAACACGCCCGTGCGCCTGATCGTCGGCGATCCGGTCCCGCGCGAGGAGATCACCTCGCGCCGCCAGGACCCCAAGGCGCTGATGGAGTATCTGCGACGACAGACCTACGGCCTCGGGCCCGACAAGGTCAGGGATCTCGGCCCAGGGCTCTACCTGGGATAGTCGTCGTCCGATCGCGTCGCACGGGTTTACGCTGCCCGCGCACGCATCGTAAGGGAGCCAGCCAGGGTCCCTGAAGAAAGCAGCTGAGATGCAGAAAGCGCGCATCGCCGTCCTTGGGGCGAGCGGCTATGTGGGTGCCGAACTCGTGCGCCTGATCGCCACCCACCCCTACCTCGAAGTCGCCGCCCTGGCTGCCGAGCGCCGCGCAGGCGAGGAGATGGCGGCGGTCTATCCGCATCTGCGCCATCTGACGCTGCCCCGCCTGACCCGGATCGCGGAGATCGATTTCGGCCAGATCGACCTCGTGTTCTGCGCCCTGCCGCATGCGACGACGCAGGAGGTCGTCGCGGCGCTGCCCGCCGACATGAAGATCGTCGATCTGTCGGCCGATTTCCGCCTGCGTGATCCTGCGGTCTACGCCCGCTGGTACGGCCGTGAGCATCAGGCGACGGCGCTGCAGGCCGAGGCGGTCTATGGCCTGCCCGAGTGGTATCGCGACGAGATCCGCACAGCGCGCCTGGTCGCGGCGACCGGCTGCAACGCCGCCACCGGAAACCTCGCGGTGCTGCCGCTGCTGAAGGCCGGGGTGATCGATCCCGACGAGATCGTCATCGACCTTGCCACCGGCGTCTCGGGTGCCGGGCGCTCGGCGAAGGAGGGCATGCTGCACAGCGAGGTCAGCGAGGGCTTCCACGCCTACAACATCGCCAACCACCGCCACATGGCCGAGTTCGACCAGGAGATGAGCGCGGTGGCCGGCCGGCCGGTGACCTGCAGCTTCACCGCGCATCTTCTGCCGCAGAACCGCGGGATCCTGGCGACGATCTATCTGAAGGGGGAGGCGCAGGCCTGCCACGACGCGCTGACCGACGCCTATGCGCACGAGCCCTTCATGGTCGTCCTGCCGCTCGGCCAGGCGCCCGCGACGCGCCATGTGCGCGGCTCGAACTACTGCCATCTAGGCGTCGTCGCCGACCGGCGGCCAGGGCGCGTGATCGTGTTCTCCGCCCTCGACAATCTGGTGAAGGGTGCGGCGGGTATGGGCATCCAATGCGCGAACCTGATGCTGGGCTTCGACGAGGCCGAGGGGCTGCTGGCGCCGCCGCTGTTCCCGTAATGGCGCTGCGGCTGCGGCGCGTTTGATCCGCCGCCTTGCGCCCTGGGTGCTCCAAGCGCACTTATTGGCTGATCGGAGGGGCCCATGGCATCGACGCGCAAGAAACAGCGAATGATCCTGATCGCATTCGGCGGCGCGCTCCTGACGTCGGCCGCGGTGATGGTGGGCTTTGCCTTTCAGGACACGATCGCCTTCTTCAAGAGCCCGTCTGCCATCATGGCCGAACAGCCGAGCCCCGCGCAGCGCCTGCGCGTCGGGGGCCTGGTCGAGGAAGGAAGCGTCGTGCGCGGTGCGGGCGAGGCGGTCAGCTTCGACGTGACCGACGGCGGCGCCAGCGTCACCATCAGTTTTGTCGGCATCCTGCCCGACCTGTTCCGCGAGGGGCAGGGTATCGTGGCCGAGGGTTATTGGCGGAGCGGCCGGTTCGAGGCCGTCGAGGTGCTCGCCAAGCACGATGAGAACTATGTGCCCAAGGAAGTCGCCGACGCGCTGAAGGAGCAGGGGGTGTGGAAGGGCGCCCCGCCGCAGGATGGCGACCTGATGCCCGTCGGCAGCGGCTCCTGAGCGTGGCGGCGGACCGGCCGCGCCGCGTCGTCTGGGCCGACGCCTTCACAGACACACCGCTGACCGGCAATCCCTGCGCCGTGGTCTTCGACGCGGCCGACGTGCCGGTCGAGACCCGGCTGGCCTTCACCCGCGAGACCAAGCTGTCGGAATGCGCGTTCCTCGTCGGCTCGGACAAGGCGGATTTCGGCGCGCGCTACTACCTCGCCTCGCGCGAGATCCCGATGGCGGGCCACCCGACGGTGGCGACCGCCGCGGCGCTCGATCGCGCCGGGCTGCTGGCGGGACGATCGTCCTTCACGCTCGAGCTCGGCGGCGGGGTGTTCAGCGTCGCTATCGATCGCGAGGGCCCGCGGCCGGTCTACACCATGACGCAAGGCAGGCCCGTCTTCGGCGACCACCATGATCCCGCGCTGATCGGCCCGCTGATGGGGCTGCCGCCCGACCGGATCGTCGGCGCGCCGCGCACCGTGTCCACCGGCAACCCGTTCTGTATCACGCGCCTGCGCGACCACGACGCGCTCGCCGAGGCGTCGCTCGACACCGCGTCGATGAAGGCGATGTGGGGCCGGGTCGATTTTCTGGAGCCCTTCGTCTTCGTGCTCGGCGGCTTCACCGAGCGCGGTGCGACCGCGGCGCGGCTGATGCTGGTGCCGCCCGAGCCCCTGGAAGATCCCTTCACTGGATCGGCGACGGGATCGATGGCCGCCTATGCCTTTGCCGAGGGGCTGGTGCCCCGCCGCTTCGTCGCTGAGCAGGGCCATCTCATGGGCCGGCCGGGACAGGCACAGGTCGAGGTGCTGGGCGAGCCGGAGCGCCCTGAAGGCGTGCGCGTCGGCGGCACAGCGGTCGTGGTGATGGACGGCGAGGTCTATCTCTGAGAGGGGCCCGACCGGCCGTGTTCGCCGGCCATCCGCCATCGCGCCCCCTCCCGGTTGCCAGCCCGGCGGTTTGCGCCACCGTAACACCAGCCACGACAGTGTCCGACATTGACGGTCGCAGCCGGAAAGACCCCGATGAAGATCAAGGATCGCCCCGAGTTCACCTCGAAGCCGAAGGTCCTGATGATGCCGCCCGAGACGCCGCTGCGCGACGCGGTGGCCGAGATGTGTCGGCGCCGCTACGGCTCGGTCGTCGTTGCCGACCCGGACGAGCGGCTGCTCGGCATCTTCACCGAACGCGACGTGATGACCCGCATCATCAACGAGGGGCGCGATGCCGAGAACACGACGCTCGGCGATGTGATGACCACCGATGTCCGGGTCGCGAGTGCCGAGGATAATCTGATCGACTGGCTGCGCATCATGTCGAACGAGCGTTTTCGCCGCCTGCCCGTGGTGGACGCCGAAGGTCGGGTGATCTCGATGATGACCCAGGGCGATTTCGTCTCCTACACGTGGCCCGAGCTGCTCAGCCAGCTGTCGCTCTCGGCGCGGGCGGCGGTGGGCAAGAACTATCCCTCGGCGCTGGTGGCGGGCTCGGTTGCGCTCTACTCGATCGTCCTGATCATAGTGCTGTCGGTGGTGTTCTGAGGCAGCCTCCGCCCCGCCGTGATGGCTATAGGTTTATCTCCGCGCCTCAGCCCGCCTCAGCGCAGCATCAGGCGCATCAGGGGACGGTCGGGCCGCCGACGCGCGATCTCGACGAAGCCGCGGGCCGCGAACTGCGACGCGAGCCCGTGATAGAGGGCGGAGGCCGGGCGCGGGCGGGTAGGCTCGACCGGGCAGGCATCCAGCGCCACAGCGCCCGCGGCGCGCGCATGCTGGATCGCCGCGTCCAGCAGCCGGCCCGCATGGCCCCGGCGTCGATGACCTGCTCGGATCACGAAGCAGGTGACGCCCCAGATCGTCGGATCGGCGCGCTCGGCGGCGTCGAGAGGCGCGGTCAGCCGGCCCGCCGCGTTCCATTCGGCGACGTCGGCGCGGGGCCCGACCTGCACCCAGCCAACCGGCGTGGTGCCGCAGTAGCCGAGCAGCCCTGGTGCCGGGCCGATGGCCACGCGTGCCTCCATCGCGGCCTTCTTGGTGGGCTGGTCGGCGGCGGCGAAGTCGGGCCGCGTCATGCGCCACCACTGGCACCAGCATCGCCCGCATTCGCCCCGCCCATCGCCGCCGCCGAAGATCTCTACCAGGTCGTTCCAGCGTGCCCGGGTCAGCGGGCTGGCGAGCAGATCATGCATCGATCCTCCTCCTGTCGCAGGGCGACCGGCCGCCGTTCGGTGGGGCTGGCCCAGACACGATCCCAGACACGGTCCCGGGCACGGTCCCGGGCACGGTCCCGGGCACGATCCCAGACACGATCCCGGGCACGATCCCAGGCGCGACCCAGGACACGATAACGAGATGGCCGGCGCCATCGGTCGCGCCCCCCTTCAGCACCGGCGCACAACGCCCTATCGTGTCCCAAACGCTTGACGGAGAGTTGGTCCAGATGATCACCGAGATCGGTCATTTCGCCCTCGTGCTCGCCTTCGCGGTGTCGCTGTTCCAGATGAGCGTGCCCCTCTATGGTGCGCATCGCGGCTGGGGCGACTGGATGCAGGCGGCAGCGCCGGCGGCGCTGGTGCAGTTCCTGCTGGTCGGCATCTCCTTCGCCGCGCTGACGCATGCTTTCGTCGTCTCCGACTTCTCGGTCAGCCTGGTCGCGACGCATTCGCACTCGGCCAAGCCGCTCCTCTACAAGATCACCGGCGTCTGGGGGAACCACGAGGGCTCGATGCTGCTCTGGGTGCTGATCCTGACGCTGTTCGGCGCCATGGTCGCGGCCTTCGGGCGTCGGCTGCCGCTGGCGCTGAAGGCGCGCTCGCTCGCCGTGCAATCGATGATCGGCGCTGCGTTTTTCGCCTTCATCCTGTTCACCTCGAACCCGTTCTGGCGGCTCTATCCTGTGCCGGCGGATGGCCAGGACCTGAACCCGCTGTTGCAGGATCCCGGCCTCGCCTTTCATCCCCCCTTCCTCTATCTCGGCTATGTCGGGCTCTCGATGGCGTTCAGCTTCGCCGTCGCCGCGCTGATCGAGGGGCGGGTAGATGCCGCCTGGGCGCGCTGGGTCCGCCCCTGGACGCTCTTGGCTTGGGT
>JBCCSW010000280.1:0-5594 GCA_039199465.1 Pseudomonadota bacterium | reverse complement strand
GCCTATCTCAATCTCGACCGCGTCATCGAGATCATCCGCACCGAGGACGAGCCGAAGCAGGCGCTCATGGCCGAGAACTGGGCGACCGAGGGTGGCACCGCACGGCTGAGCGACGTGCAGGCCGAGGCCATCCTGAACATGCGCCTGCGCGCCCTGCGACGGTTGGAGGAGATGGCGATCCGCGAGGAACGCGAGCGGCTTTTGGCCGAGCAGGGCGCCCTGCGCGACCTCGTCGCGTCGGAGGAGGCGCAGTGGAAGAAGGTCGCCGACGAGATCCGCGCGATCGCGGCCGAGTTCGGCGCGCCAAAAGGGCTCGCCGGGCTCACCGACGCCGCCGATCTGGCCGAGAAGAAGCGCGCGACGACCCCCTGGCCGACCGGCGCCCGCCGCACCGGCTTCGCCGCGCCCCCCGACTTGGCCGAGGATGCGGCCGAGACGCTGGTCGAGCGCGAGCCGATCACCGTTGTCTGCTCGGAGCAGGGCTGGATCCGCGCCCTGACCGGCCATCGCGACGCCAGCCAGCCGGTGAAGTTCAAGGACGGCGACGGCCCGCGCTTTCACCTGAGCGCAATGACCACCGACCGGCTGCTGATCTTCGCCTCGGACGGGCGCGTCTTCACGCTGGCCTGCGACCGGCTGCCCGGGGGGCGCGGCATGGGCGAGCCGGTGCGTCTGCTGGCCGAGATGGCGCAAGACGCCGAGATCGTGACGATCGTCCTGCACCAGCCCGGTACGCGCCTGGTGGTTGCCTCGACCGCCGGCGACGGTTTCCTGCTGCCGGCGGACGACGCCGTGGCCCAGACACGCGGCGGCCGTCAGGTGCTGAACCTCCGCGACGAGGCGCGGCTCGCCGTGGCCGTTCCGGTCGGCGATGCCGATCACCTGGCCGTCGTCGGCCAGAACCGGAAGATGCTGATCTTCGCACTGAGCGAGCTGAATGAGATGACGCGCGGGAAGGGCGTACGCCTGCAGAAATACAAGGATGGCGGGCTCTCCGACCTCAAACCCTTCCGTCGCGAGGACGGGCTGAGCTGGCCGATGGGCAGCAAGACACGCACCCTCCGCCCCGAGGAGATGGCGGAATGGGTCGGTCCGCGCGCCAGCGCCGGCCGCATGGCGCCCCGCGGCTTCCCCCAGAGCAACCGCTTCGCTTGACCATCCGTCTTGCAGCCTTGGGGGCGCTGTCGGTGTCGGGCGCGGAAGGCCCAAGGGAGCGCCGGCATTAACCTATGGTGAGTGCCACGCGATGCCGCAACGTGGCTGGATCCAGCCAGCCCCAGGTTGACTGCCGGCTGAAATGCGTTTCGTTGCAGTGCATTAGTGGTCGACCGGAACCGTTTCGCCGATCGTCGGGCGCGGTAACCACTCGCCCTGCGTGCGGTCCAATGGTTAAGAACACTTTTTCGCCGTCAACGATCACTCCACCGTCACGGGCGCGCCCTTCGCGCGCCGATCTCGGCTGGCAGAAAGCAGGTGTTGCGAGGGCGTGTGTGAGTGAGTGTTCGACGGGATCGGTTGTTGTTGGCGCATCCCCGTCATGGCGTGGTTGGGTAGACGTACCTTAGAAGCCGGTACGATAGTCGGTGGCGCCGGGGAAGCCGGGGCCGCCGCCTGCGTCTCAGGGCTCAGGGTGCCTGGATCCAGTCTCTTTGGGCCCAGTGTCTTTGGGCCCCGCTTGGTTAGGCCTCTTGTTTCTCGGCCCAGTGTCTCTGTGCGTCGTATCCCTTGGCCCAGTGTGTTTGGGCCCGGCTGCCGTCATTCTGCGGCAGCAGCGGGCAGATCGGCCTCCGCCTGCAGGAACCGCTCGGCATCAAGCGCCGCCATGCAGCCTAGCCCGGCCGAGGTCACCGCCTGGCGGTAGACGTGATCGGTGACGTCGCCGGCGGCGAACAGGCCCGGTACCGAGGTCTCGGTCGTGCCCGGCTTCGTCACCACGTAGCCGCCGTGATGCGTCTCGACCTGATCGGCAACCAGCTGCGAGGCCGGCGCATGGCCGATGGCGATGAACACACCCTCGGCCGCCAAATCGCGGGTCTCGCCGGTTTGGGCATGCTTGATGCGCGCGCCGGTCACGCCTGTGGCATCGCCCAAGATCTCGTCCACGACATGGTCCCAGACAACGTCGATCTTCGGGTTGGCGAACAGGCGCTTCTGCAGGATCGCCTCGGCGCGCAGAGTATCGCGGCGGTGCACCAGCGTCACCTTAGAGGCGAGGTTGGCTAGGTACAGCGCCTCCTCCACCGCGGTGTTGCCGCCACCGACCACGATCACCTCGCGCCCGCGGAAGAAGAAGCCGTCGCAGGTCGCGCAGGCGCTGACGCCCTGGCCCATCAGCTTCTGCTCGCTCTCCAGCCCCAGCCACCGGGCCTGCGCGCCCGTCGCCAGGATCACCGTGTCGGCGGTGAAGGTGATCCCGCCCTCGGTCTCGGCCGTGAAGGGCCGTTTTGTCACGTCGAGCGAGGCAACATGGTCGGTGATCACCTCGGCCCCGGTGGCGCGGGCATGCGCCTCCATCTGGCTCATCAACTCGGGGCCCTGCGTGGTGACGAGGCCGGGCCAGTTCTCGACATCGGTCGTGATCGTGAGCTGCCCGCCCGGCTGGATGCCCTGCACCAGCACCGGGTCCAGCATGGCGCGCGCGGCATAGACGGCAGCGGTATAGCCGGCCGGGCCCGAGCCGATGATCAGCACGCGGGTATGACGGGTCTCTGACATGGCGCCCTCCAGTCGCGCAGGCTCGAACGATCACGTCATCCCAGATACGCGGGGGTCGCGCGATAACCAAGAGGTGGCAGGCCGCCTTCGCCGCAACGCAAGGCGTGGCGTGGTCCAGAGCGCCGTCGCCTCGCGGTCAGAGCCCGAGAGGCAGCCGATCGGACACGATCCCGGCCAGCCGGTCGGCCTCGGCCAGTGGCGCGTAGGTCCAGCTTTCGATCGCGCCTGTGAACGGGCGGGCGGCGCCATGTTCCTCGAGCGCCCGGTGGAAGGACGCAAGCTTCGCGTCTAGATGGCCGATGGGGAAGACGTGGACGGGCAGGCCCGAGGCCGCGGCCTCCGACGCCATGTTGACGCTGTCGGCGGTCACCAGCACGGCATCGGCCATCCCCAGCATGCCTGGGTAGGGGTTGGGGCCCGCGCCATCCCAAAGGAAAAGCCGCTCGGTGGGAAGATCGCTGCGAAGTGCCGCCGTGATTGCCGGATCGGTGCGGCGGGAGGGTGTGACGATCAGCGAACAGCCCGCATCCGCCAGCGCCTTGCAGGCGGCGACGAACGCGTCCTCGTCGTCGTCACTCCAGCGCGCGCTGTTCGACCCGCCGCCGAGCAGCACGGCGATCCGCGGCCGGGGCATGGCGTGCAGCCTGTCGGACAGATCGCTCGGCAGTGCTGCATGCGCGGCGTCGATCGATGCGCGCGTGACCCGCCCGACCGAGCCGAGGGTCGCCACGGCGTTTGTCGCCTCGAGGCCGTCATGGCGGGGTGCTGCGACCAGGGTGAAGGCTGCTGGGTCCATCTGCGGGTCGAGCAGCTGGACCGTCGGCACGTCGTACATGCGGCCGATATGCGCGACGATGGGCGCTGCCCGCCTCCCAGCGCCGATGATCAGATCGGCCCCCGGTGCGGTCAGGGTCGCGGCGGCATCGAGTAGGCCCGCGCCGGGCCAGCCGGGCACAGTGCGCGCCGCCCAATCCCAGCCACGTGCCGGCAGCAGCGTCGACCAGCGCTTCAGGCGCACCTGGCCTTCCCGCACGACGACTGGGCGCGGCGCACGGTTCGTGGCGCGCCGGGCCAGCGCCTCGCCCAGCCCCAGCGCCTGCGCCCGGTTGCCGGCGCGCCCGTCGGTCAGGCAGAGGATCGTTACGCTCGGCTCGGCGTCGCTGGCCATGGATCGTCGCGGCCTTGCGGCCCCTCATTCGCGAAAGTTGCGCTACGTCGCAAGATTCTTGCCTCTGAGGCGGCAAGATCTTATTGCCTTGGGCGTGGTGCACGCTGCCACGACAAGATCCTTGTCAGTACGGTCCCTCACGGGGTTTCACGATGCCTGCCTCCAAGCTCGATCCGATCGACCGCCATATCCTGGCGGAACTGCAGGACGATGGCCGAATGACCAATGTCGAGCTGTCCCGCCGGGTCGGCATCTCGGCGCCGCCCTGCCTGCGCCGGGTGCGCGGGCTCGAGGAAAGCGGCTTCATCAGGGGCTATCACGCCAAGGTCAATGCCCGCGAGCTGGGCTTCGAGGTGATGGTCTTCGCCATGGTCTCGCTGCGCAGCCAGGCCGGCGCCGATCTCGACGCCTTCGAAGCGCAGTGCCGGAAATGGCCGTTCGTGCGCGAGTGTCACATGCTGAACGGCGAAATCGACTTCCTCCTCAAATGCGTCGCCCCGAATCTGTCAAGTTTTCAGGCATTCCTGACCGATGACCTGATCACGGCGCCGAATGTGGCGTCGGTGAAGACATCGCTGGTGATCCGGGCGGCCAAAGACGAGCCGGGGGTGCCGTTCGAGATCGTGAACATGGAGGCGGGGGAGAGCGAGCGCTGATCCCCAGCCCGGTGCTGCGTAGTATCCCCGTGCGCCTTGAGGGGGGCGCCCGACATGGACGTGACGCTGCTTTCCGGGCTCCCGCCGAGCCTGGTCTTCTGGCTGCAATTGCTGCTGCCCTTTCTGCCGCTCTTCAGCCGGCGCCCGATGGTGCTGTCGGTGATCATCCTCGCGGTGCTCGCGATGCAGGCGCTGATCGTGCTGTGGGCGATCTCGGTGCTGGCCGGCATCACGCATGACAGCGACGGGCCTTGGGTGATCGTCTTCGGCGGCATCGTGGCGCTGTCGATCGCCATGTCGGTCTGCATCGCGCTCGGCCGTGTCGGCGGCATGCTGGTCGCCAGTCGCCTAACTGGCGATATGCCGCGACGGCGGGCCGAGGCGATCGGCGATGTCGTCGGCGTCACCGCGTTGCCGGCCTTCGTGATCGTGCAGACGCAGCTCGGCTAACCCAGGACCCGCGCACGGGCGACGGTCGGACCGGCCCCGCGCGCTGTCAGACCCTTATCATCTCCAGCGGCATGCGGCTCAGCGGCTCGGCACCCTGGGTGCCGATCAGCGACGTGCGGCCGAGGCACATGGCCGTGCCGCTGCTCGAATTCATCAGGATCATGTGCAGGAAGAACACCATGCCGGGCTCGATCACGGTGGGTGCTGCCTCGAAGAACATCTCCTCCTCCATCCAGGATGGCGGGAAGCGCGGGCCGAGGCTGTAGCCGCAGGCCGCCAGCCGATGCTCGCCGAGGCCATGCGCATCGAGCGTCCGCGCATGGGTGTCGAAAACGGCGCCCATGGTGGCGCCGGGGCGCATCGCATCCTCGCACGAAAGCAGCGCCTCGGCCGCCGCCGCATGCATCGCGGCATGATCGGGGCGCGGCCTGCCGATCACGACCGTGTTGAACAGCGCCGCGTGGTAATGCGCGTGTACGCCTGCGAATTCGAGCGTCAGCTGGTCGTCGGTCTCGAGCCGGCGCCGACCCTCCTGATAGCGGCAGAGCAGCGCGTGCCGGCCCGAGCCGATGATGAAGGCATTGCCGGGATAGCCACCGCCGCCG
>JBCCSW010000279.1:0-5594 GCA_039199465.1 Pseudomonadota bacterium | reverse complement strand
GTCTTGTTGCTGCGCTGGCTGCTGGGGTTGCGCCGCCTCGCTCGCAGCCGCCTCGCCGCCGGTCGCGGTGGTGGGTTGCTGTGCCGCCGCCTCGGCCGCTGGGGCGTTCAGCGCCAGCACCGGTCGGGTCGACGGCGTGCCAAAACCGCTGGAGATCGCCTGCTGCGTCTCGGCGCGCTGGCGCGCGGCCGCCTGGGCGCGGGCTTGCGCTTCGGCCTGGGCCTGGGCGCGGGCCTGGGCGCGCGCCTGTGCCTGGGCACGAGCGCGGGCGCGTGCCTCGGCCTCGGCGCGGGCACGGGCTTCGGCCTCGGGATCGATCTGCGGCCGGTTCAGGGCGCCGGCGGGGACGTCGAGCGGCGCCGACGCCGCGGCGATCGAGGCCATGTTCATCCGCGTCTGGCCCGCGCCCTCGCGCGGTATCACATCGGTGCTCGCCACCGCGGCGGGATCCCCGGCCGTGGCGGCGCCACCCGGGTCGCCGAGTGGCAGGAAGCCGAGATCGCTGACCGGGATCGCGGTCTCGTCGGCCGGCAGGAAGACGGGCCCACTGCTGCCGGCCAGTGCCGCTTGCGCGATCGCGTCGGGCGCGCTGCCGGTCGGGGGATTGGCGAGCGGTGCCGAGGCGACGCTGCCCTGCCCGGTCGCGGGCGCGGTGGAGAGCGGGTTGGTTGGCACAGCACTTGCGGCATCATCGCCGTCATCGGGACGCCCGGCGCAGGCGGCAAGCAGGATGGCAGCGGTCAACGTCACGGCGGGCAGGGTCACGGCGGTCGGCAGACCGCGGGTCGGCAGTCGGCGGGTCGGCGTGGTCATAGCTCCGGTCCCTCTTGTTCTCTCGCGCAACGGTTTCGTCCCGTAGCACAGCGTTCTTCGCCTATGAACGCCCGGCGTTGCCAGCCCCGTCGCCGGTGCCGTTGGGTGATCCGTCGGCGCCGGGTTGCGTCGACCCGTCGGCCTCCAGCGCGCGCGCGCCCCGCATCAGCGCGGCAACACCGGTGCGCGCGACTTCGACCAGGCCGAGCGGGCGCATCAGCTCGACGAAGGCGTCGATCTGCTCCGAGGTGTTCGCGATCTCGAAGACGAAGCTCTCCAGCGTGACATCGACCACGCGGGCGTCCATCAGATCGGCCATGCGCAGTGCCTCGACCCGCTTGTCGCCGGTCGAGGCGACCTTCACCAACGCCAGTTCGCGCTCCAGATGGCTGCCGAGCGCGGTCAGGTCGTTGACGCCATGCACCGGCACCATGCGCTCGAGCTGGGCGATGATCTGCTGGATCACCTGTGGCGTGCCGGTCGACACGATGGTGATGCGGCTGAGGTGGCTGGCATGGTCGGTCTCGGCGACCGTCAGGCTCTCGATGTTGTAGCCGCGCCCCGAGAACAGGCCGATTACCCGGGCGAGCACGCCGCTCTCGTTGTCGACCAGTACGCTCAGCGTATGGCGCTCATGGTCCTGCGGCAGCGTTGAGCGGAGATTATAGGCCGACTGCGCTGAGGAGCCGGGCTTCAGGGTCATGGGCGACATGGGCCGCGCCTCCATGAGCATTGGTGTCGCCTTGCGGGCGGTCGGTTTCGGTAGGGTGGGGTTCAACCCCACCCCGCACCTACGTGGCAAGCCCCGAGAGGCTGGCGGAAATCACACCATGACCGCGCCGCCATCGTCGATCGCACCCTTGGTCGACGCCTCGCCGAGCAGCATCTCGTTATGCGCCTTGCCGGACGGGATCATCGGAAAGCAGTTCTCGTGCCGGGTGACCAGCACGTCCATGATCACCGGGCCATCATAGGCCAGCATCTCGTCGATCGCCGCGTCCATCTGGTCGGGATGGTCGACCCGGATGCCCTTGCAGCCGAACGCCTCGGCGAGCTTGACGAAGTCGGGCAGGGCCTCGGAATAGCTGTGGCTGTAGCGCTCGCCATGCAGCAGCTCCTGCCACTGGCGCACCATGCCGAGACGCTCGTTGTTCAGGATGAACTGCTTCACCGGCGCGCGGTACTGCACGGCGGTCGACATCTCCTGCATCACCATCATCCACGACGCCTCGCCGGCCACGTTGATGACCAGGCTGTCGGGATGGGCGATCTGCACCCCGATCGAGGCCGGCAGCCCATAGCCCATGGTGCCGAGCCCGCCCGATGTCATCCAGCGGTTCGGATCCTCGAAGCCCAGAAACTGCGCTGCCCACATCTGGTGCTGGCCGACCTCGGTCGCGACATAGCGGTCCAGATGCCGGGTCTTCGCCTCGAGCCGCTCCAGCGCGAACTGCGGTTTGATCTCGGTCGGCGAGGGCGCGTAGGCGAGGCAATCGACGGCCTTCCAGCCCTCGATCATCCGCCACCACTCGGCGATGTCGCGCTTGGCACTGCCGCGGGCGCGCCAGACCTCCAGCATCGCCTCCAGCACCTCGGCCACGTCGCCGATGATCGGCACGTCGACATGGATGTTCTTGTTGATCGAGGACGGATCGATGTCGATATGCACCTTTTCCGAGCCCGGAGAGAAGGCATCCAGCCGACCGGTGATGCGGTCGTCGAAGCGCGCGCCGATGCAGAACATCGCGTCGCAACCATGCATCGTCATGTTCGCCTCGTAGGTGCCGTGCATCCCCAGCATCCCGAGCCATGAGCGCCCCGATGCCGGATAGGCGCCAAGGCCCATCAGCGTCGAGGTCACGGGAAAGCCCGTCTCGGCCGCCAGCGCGCGGAGCGCCGCGGTCGCGCGGGGCCCCGAGTTGATGACGCCGCCACCGGTATAGAGGATCGGGCGCTCGCACCGCTCCATGAGGTCGACGGCACGCTCGATCATCGCACGGTCGCCGATCGTCCTCGGCTGGTAGCTGTTCAGCCGCACCTCGTCGTGGCGGGTGTAGACGCCGGTCGCGAACTGCACGTCCTTGGGGATGTCGACCAGCACCGGCCCCGGGCGGCCCGAGGTCGCCACATGGAACGCCTTGTGCAGCGTCGCCGACAGGTCGTCGGTGTCCTTCACCAGCCAGTTGTGCTTGGTGCAGGGGCGCGTGATGCCGACGGTATCGGCCTCCTGAAAGGCGTCGTTGCCGATCATGAAGGTGGGCACCTGGCCGGTCAGGACGACCATTGGGATACTGTCCATCAACGCGTCCGTCATGCCGGTCACCGCGTTGGTCGCGCCGGGGCCCGAGGTCACCAGCACGACGCCCGGCTTGCCGGTCGAGCGGGCATAGCCCTCGGCCATATGCGTCGCACCCTGCTCGTGACGCACCAGGATGTGGCGGATGCCCTGCTGCTTGAAGATCTCGTCATAGATCGGCAACACCGCGCCGCCCGGATAGCCGAACACCACCTCGACGCCCTGCTCCTTCAGCGCTTCGACGACCATCTCGGCGCCGGTCATCTGGCGGGCGAGCGTCTCGGCTGCGGCGGGCTGGGCTGTATCGGTAGGCATCGTCATGCTCCTGATCGCGTTGGCAGTGTCTTGCTTGGCCTGGTCTGGCAACGGGTTCTCGTGTTCGGATCGGCGGGTGGGCGGTTGCTCGGTTGCGTGTCGTTGCTGGCTTTCGGGCATAAAAAAAGCCCCGGTTGGGGCTTGGCAGGCGCATGGTGCGGATCGGGTCTCAGCCCGTCCGGTCCCCATGCGCCACGTCTACGAGAATGCCGCTCACGGCCACCTCCCTGATCACGCCACTCTGATGCGCCTATCGTTTCCGCAGGTCAAGCACCTTCCGCGTGAAAAATCTGGCGCATTGATCGCTCTGGCAGGAATATTCGGTCGCAGGCCCTGCGCATGGCGCAAGTTTCCGATCAGTCAGCGTGTATCGCGGCCAGCGCTGCCGACGGATCGGCGTCGCGCAGCATGGTCCATGCCGAGAAGCGGCCACGGATCCAAGTGCGTTGGCGCTTGGCATAGCGGCGCGTCGCCAGCGTGGCCCGGTCGATCGCGGTCTCCAGCGCCAGCCGGCCCTCGACATGGGCGATCAGTTCCCTGGCGCCCAGTGCCTTCAGCGCGCCGGCACCTGAAGGAAGGGCACGGGCAGCGACGGCGCGGGCTTCCTCAAGCGCGCCGTCTTTGACCATCGCGACGAAGCGCGAGGCGATACGCCGATCCAGCCAATCGGGATCGGGCATGATCGCGATGCCATGGGCCCGGGGCACGACAGGCGGTCCGGTCTCCGCCTGCCATCGGACCAGGCCCTTGCCGGTCGCGCGCATGACCTCGAGCGCGCGCGCCACGCGCATGGGATTGGCGCGGTCGATGCGCCGCGCGGTTTCTGGATCTTCTGCTGTCAGGAGGGCCGCGAAGGCGTCCCGGTCCAGGCTCCTGCGCGCCCTCTCGACCCCGGCCCGCACGGCATGTGTGATCGGCGGGATCTCGCTCAGCCCCGCCGTCAGCGCGGTGAGGTAGAGCCCGGTGCCGCCGCAGAGGATGGCGCGCCGGCCGCGGCTCTCGATCTGCAGCAGCAGCGGGGCGACCTCGCGCAGCCAGCTGCCGGTGGAATAGGCGTCGGCCCCATCGCGGTGGCCGTAGAGGTGGTGGGGCACCCGCGCCTCGTCTGCCGGGATGGGCCGGGCGGTCAGCACGCGCCAGTCGGCCCAGACCTGCTGGCTGTCGGCATTGATGATCTCGCCGTCCAGCGCCTCGGCCAGCGCGATCGCCAGGGCGGACTTGCCGCTGGCGGTGGGGCCCGTGATCAGGATCGGCGCGCGATCGCCAGCCGTACTGTCAGCCAAGTACCCGTTCCACGCGCCGCCCCAGCATCCCCGTCTGGCTGAGCGCCGCCAGAAAGGCGAGCGTCACCGCGGGCGCCATGATGTAGCGGAACTCGACCGGGTGGGCGAGGAACGGCAGGAACCCGCCCAGCGCCCAGACGATCACGAACAGGACCCAGGCGATGGGCCCGCGCCCCCAGCCGGCGCCGATCAGGAACAACATGCCCGCCAGCACGATGGCGAGCTCGTAGTACCAGGCATAGGGCGAGGCGAGCGGCACCGCGATCAGCAAGAGCCCTGCCCGCGCGGCGAAGGGCACGCCGGGTCGCCGCCACACGGTCCAGACCGCAACCGCCGCGCCCAAGGTCACCAGCGCGTGCAGCCCGACCGCCGCCGGCTGATCCAGACCCAGGCCGCGCAGCACCGCATACCAGGACAGCATCCCGCGGATGCTGGTGACGTCGTTGCCGACCCGGTCTGACTGCGTCGCGAGCGCCGCGATCCAGTCCTGCCAATAGCCGATGCCGGTCCAGAGGGTCGGCACGACTGCCAGCAGCGTGACCGATGCCGTCGCCGCCGCGACGAAGCGCCGGTCGCCGGTCGCGATGACCGCGATCGGCAGCAGCAGGCACAGGGGTGGCTTGATCGAACAGAGCCCGATCATCAGACCCGCCGCGACCGGATGCCCCCGGTCGTGAAGCGCCAGGGCCGTCACCAGCGCCGCCGTCCAGATCAGCGTCAACTGGCCGGAATAGACCTGCGCGAACAGCATCAGCGCACCGCCGGCCAGCAGGGCCGCGGTCCAGCGTCGCGTGGTCGCCGCCTGCCGAGGTGCCGTCAGCGCGCCCGCCACGGCGAAGGCCGCGATGCCGAGCACCACGAACAGCGGATAGGCAACGGCATAGGGC
>JBCCSW010000278.1:0-5626 GCA_039199465.1 Pseudomonadota bacterium | reverse complement strand
CGGCCGAGGCGGAGGCCTGGGAGGCCGCCTTCGGCTTCTACCGACACGCCGCACAGCAGGCGGTCGACCGTTTCGCGCTCCGCGAGGCTGCGCAGCTGTTCGGCTGCGCGCTGGCGGCCGCGCACCGGCTGCCGGAGGACGCCGCATCCATGTCGTCCACGCTCGATGTGGTGTTCGCGCTTCGCAACGTCCTATGGGCAACCGGTCGCTTTGCCGAGATCCTGGAGCATATGGTCGAGGCCGAGCGTCTGGCCGAGAGGTTGTCGGAACCGGTCAGGCTCGGCTGGGTCTCGGCCTACCGCGCCGCCAGTCACTGGCAGCTTGGCGAGCCGCAGCATGCGCTGGACGCCGCGACCAGCGCGCTGGAGGTGGCGAAGGCGCATAGCGAGCGCGACCTGGCCGTTGCGGCGGAGTTCTAT
This sequence comes from Pseudomonadota bacterium, assembly GCA_039199465.1. Classification (GTDB taxonomy): domain Bacteria; phylum Pseudomonadota; class Alphaproteobacteria; order Rhodobacterales; family Rhodobacteraceae; genus Thermohalobaculum. The sequence continues at coordinate 5,207 of JBCCSW010000278.1, read as the reverse complement.
CTCGGCTGCCTGCATGCCACCTCGGGCGCGGTCGACGCCTCGGCCGATTGCTTCGCCGCGGTCGTGGCCCGGTTGCCGGGCACCGCGGCCACCGAGAAATGCGGCCTGCCCTTCGCCCCCGCGATCATCGCGCGGTCATGGCTGATCTGGGCGCATGCCGAGCGTGGCGACTTCGCCGCCGCCGACCACAATGCCGCAGAGGCGATGGCGCTGGCCGAGGCCTCGGGCCTGCCCTTCAACATCGCCCATGTCTGCTACGATATCGGCTATTGCGAGATCCAGCGGGGCGACCCGGCCGCGGCGATCGCGGTTCTGGATCGGGGCCTCAAGCTGATCGACCGGTGGGAGATGACGTATCTGCGTCCCTTCACGCTGGGCTTTCTCGGCTATGCGCATCTGCGCGACGGCGCTGCCGAGACGGGTCTCGCGCATCTGGTGGAGGCGGTCGGCGATTACGACCGCATCAATCTCGGCCTGTTCCGGGCGCTGGTGGAGGCCCAGCATGCCGAGGCGCTGCTGCGGACCGGCAGGCGGGGCGAGGCGCTGGACGCCCTCTATCTGGCCGAGCGGCGGGCGCGCAGCCGGGGCGAACTGGGGCACGAGGGCTTCTGCCACATCGTCCGCGGCGACGCCTTCGCCGGGCGCGATCGGGAGCAGGCGGCGGCGTCCTTCGCCCGCGCCCTGGAGGTGGCGACGACGCTTCGCAACGCGCCGATGACCGCGCGCTGCCAGCAGGCATTGGCGGCGAACGCCCCGCCTCTAGACGGCTAAATGGCGGCGCTAGGCGCGCGCCGCTGCCAGTTCCTCGGCCAGTAGGGCCTGGATGACCGCCTCATCGGCCTCGCGCGTCTGGAAGGCGGCGCCGATGCCGTGGGCCATGATGAAGGTCAGGCGACCCTGCTTGACCTTCTTGTCCTGCGTCATCAGCGCCATCAGGCCGTCGGCGTCGGGCAGCGGACCCGGAACATCGGCCAGACGCGTCGGCAGGCCCATGGCGGCCAGATGCCCGGCGACGCGCGAGGGCACTTCCTGCGCGCAGAGCCCCAGCCGGGCTGAGGCCGCGAAGGCCAGGCAGCAGCCAATGGCGACGCCCTCACCATGCAGCAGGCGGTCGGAATAGCCGGTCGCCGCCTCAAGCGCGTGACCGAAGGTATGGCCCAGGTTCAGCAACGCCCGGTCGCCGCGCTCCTTCTCGTCGCGCGCGACGATATCGGCCTTTGCCTGCACCGAGCGGCGCACCGCCTCGATCCGGCGCGCCCGATCGCCGGATGCGAGCGTCGTGCCGTTCGCCTCGAGCCAGGCGAAGAAGTCGGCATCGCCCAGCAGGCCGTATTTCGCGACCTCGGCATAGCCGGCGCGGAACTGCCGATCGTCGAGCGTGTCGAGCGCGCCGATATCCGCGAGCACCAGGCGCGGCTGGTGGAACGCCCCGATCAGGTTCTTGCCGGCGGCCGCGTTGACCCCGGTCTTGCCGCCGACCGCGCTGTCCACCTGGGCCAGCAGGCTGGTCGGCACCTGGATGAAGTCGACGCCCCGCCGCAGCACCGCCGCGGCGAAGCCCGCCAGATCACCGATCACGCCACCGCCGAGCGCGATGATCACGTCGTCGCGCTCGACCTTCAGCGCCAAGAGCGCATCGAGCAGATCGCCGAGCTGGCCCATCGATTTCGAGCTTTCGCCGGGCGGCACGATCACTGCTTCCGAGGCGATGCCCCTGCCGGTCAGCGACGCCTGCAGCGGCGCGAGATGGTGGTCGGCCACGGTGCTGTCGGTGACGATCGCCGCGAAGGGCCGGGAAAGATGGAGCGCGATCAGCGCGCCGGCACCGGCAATCAGGTCCTCGCCGACCAGCACGTCATAGGCCCGCTGCCCGAGCCCCACGCGCACCGTCGCGGCGCCTGTTCGCTCGCCATCCGCCATCATCCACTCCGCCATGCCAGCGACAAGAACGCCGTTCGACGCCGGTCGGCCGCCCTCAACCGAACGCCCCGGCCCTGCTCTCCAGCGACTGGACGATCCGCGCGACCATCGCCTCATGCGTCTGGCCGGGCATGGTATCGACCGCGATATGCGCCTCGGCATAGACCGGATAGCGCTCGTCGATCAGCCGCGCCAGCACGCCGCGCGGATCGGGCCCGTTCAACAGCGGCCGATGCGAGCGCCCGGCGGTGCGCGCGACCAGCGTCTCAAGATCGGCACGCAGCCAGACGGCGATGGCGCGCTGCAGGATAAGCCTGCGGGTCTCGTCGTTCATGAAGGCACCGCCACCGCTGGCGACGACGGCCGGCGCACGGTCGATCAGCCGGGCGATCACGCGCCGCTCGCCATCTCGGAAATAGGCCTCGCCATGCTCCTCGAAGATCTCGGCGATGGTCTGGTTGGCGGCGGCCTCGACCTCGGCATCGCTGTCGCGGAACGGCACCCCGAGCGAGGCGGCAAGGCGATGGCCGACCGAGCTTTTGCCCGCCCCCATCAGGCCGACCAGGACGACGGTGCGCTGCAGCCGCCGCCCGGGCGCCGTGGACTGTCGCTGATCGGCTGTCGGCATCAGGTCTCCGTCCCCCCGGTTCGCGCCCCATCATCCAGCCCGCCGCCGGGGTCGACGCTGCGTCGTTTACCGCGCCGCAATGCTGTGCAGCAGCGGCGGTGTTGCGACGGCACCATGGCGAAGCGACGGCCATGACGGCAAGCCGTCGGTCATGGTTGTCCGCCTCGCAGCCGCGCCCTATGCCGGGGTCGGCCCAGCGGTCGGGCCGCCACCGGAGCGCGCGATGAGCCGTAGCGTCAAGGTTCTGTTCCGCCTCGCCATACTGGGCGCGCTGGCCCTGGCGGGCTATGCGCTGTTCGCCGAACTGCCGGCCCCGCGCGAGCCGGTCAGCATCACAATCACCTCGCCCGACGGCGGCGGCGACGGCGACGGCGACGGGGGCGCGGCGCAGTGAGCGTGCCCGGGGCGCGAAGCGCGGCGGCCGCGGGCGATGTGGCGCTGATCGAGGCGTTTCTGGAAGCGGCGGTGGCCGAACGCGGCGCCGCCCGGAACACCGTCGCCGCCTATGCCCGTGACCTGACCGATTTCGCCGCCCACGCGGCCGATACCGGCGGTATCGCCGCCGCCGACCGCGCGGCGATCGAGGCCTATGTCGCCGGGCTCGAGGCCGCGGGCCTCTCGGCGGCCACGCGCGCGCGGCGGCTGTCGGCAATTCGCCGCTTCAGCCGCTTCGCCCTGTCCGAGGGATGGCGCGCCGACGATCCCACGGCCCGCCTGTCGGGGCCACGACCGCAGCGCAATCTGCCCGGCACGCTGTCGGCCGAGGCGGTAGACCGGCTGCTCGCCGCGGCCGCATCGCGGGTCGAAAAGGCCCGCCGAGGCAGCGCGGCCGAGCGCAACGCGATCCGCGACCATGCGCTCTTGGAGCTCATCTACGCGACCGGGCTCCGCGTCAGCGAGGCGGTCGGTCTGCCGCGCGAGCCCGCGCTTTCGGGCCCCGAGACGCTGGTCGTGATCGGCAAGGGCGGCAAGCGGCGCATGGTCGTCCTGACGCCCGCGGCCCGTGCCGCCCTGATGCGCTGGCGCGAGGCGTCGGACGGGCGGGGACGCGACTTCGCCCACAGCCCTCACGCCTTTCCCGCGCGCACGCCCGGCAAGGCCCTGTCGCGGCTCAGCGCCTGGGTGATCGTCAAGGCGGTCGCCGCCGAAGCCGGTCTCGACCCGGCCGGCATCTCGCCGCATGGCCTGCGCCATGCCTTCGCGACGCATCTGCTGGAGGGCGGCGCCGATCTGCGCGCGATCCAGCTGATGCTCGGGCACGCCGACATCGCGACAACCGAGATCTACACCCATGTTCTGGATGCCCGCCTGCGCGCCCTGGTCGCTGAGCATCACCCGCTGAGCCGGCGCTAGCGGGCGGCAGGGGACGGTGTGGCCGGGCGCGCGCACCCGGCCGGGGTCATGTCACACAAACAGGAAGTCGTTGGCGTCCAGATCCTCGATATCGGCAAAGGTCAGGAACAAGCTGCCTTCCGCGCCGAAATCCAGCGCGACGCCCAAGAACCGCTCATCCGCGGCGGCCAGCACGTCGTCGAAGTCATCGATGCCCTCGACCGACAGCACGATCCGGTCGTCGCCGCGCCGGTCGAAATCGCCGATCCGGTCATGGCCGTCGCCGCCGGCGAACAGGAACGTGTCGTCACCGCGACCGCCGCGCAGCAGGTCGTTGCCGGTGCCACCTGCGATCTGATCGTCACCCGATCCGCCGAACAGCTTGTCGCGCCCGGCGCCTCCGTCGATCACATCCCAGCCCGCACGACCGAACACCACGTCGTTGCCGGCGCCCGCATCGACGATGTCGTCATCAGCGAACCCGATGATGATGTCGCGACTGTCCGTGCCGACCCGCTCGACCACCGTGTTGATATGCACGGTCGCGATCTCGGTGCCCGGCAGGGTGAAATCCGCGATCTCCGGATCGATGAAGGCGCCGAAAGCGTTGGTGCCGCCCAGGATGATCTGGTCGCCCTCACCCACGGGATTGCCGGCCGAGCCGTTGAAGCCTGGATGCAGCCGGATCACCCCGCCCTCGTCGATGCCGGTATCGGGTGCGGTCTGGTTGATGAAGGCGGCATCGAGCTCGGTATTCACCTCGGTACCGGCGTCGTAGACGTCCTCGCCGCCGAACTCGATCGTCTGCGCGCCGAGGAAGTTGCCCTGCGCGTCGAACAGCGTCACGGCCTCATCGGTGCCGATGAAGGCGTCGTTCGACGGCAGGATCATGGCGCCGAAGCTGACCGCGGTCTGGCCGGGCTGAAGAGTGACGATCGCATCGGCGGTCTCGCGCGTGGCGATCGGGCCGCCGGCCCCGGCGACGATCACACCCTGGCTGTTCGGATCGTCGTCAAGCCGCTCGGCCGCGATGGCGCCGAAGGTGCCGTCCTCGGCCAGCGCCTCAAGCCCGGGCGAGGCCGTCTGACCCGCGTCGAACAGATCGAAGCTGCCGTTGTGGAAGCCGAAATAAACGGGTGTGAGGAAGGTGCCGCCGGTCTCGGAGGTGTTCTTCACGGTGATGCGAAGGTCGGTCACGGAGTGCGCTCCTGTCTCGTGGTGGGACATGCGAGGCGGAGCGTAGAGGGGCGGGCGGCCCGGCCTGAATGCACAACCGAACACGCCCGCGCGTCATCGTGTGATGAATCCAGGCAGTACTATTATCTAT
>JBCCSW010000277.1:0-5634 GCA_039199465.1 Pseudomonadota bacterium | reverse complement strand
TCGCCACGCATGGCCCGAGCGCGGCGCAGACGGTCGGGCGCGGCGCCCCGCCACCGACCGCCATCGTCCTGGACCACTCGAACTCCATGTCGGGCCCGCTCGGCGACCGGCCGCGCATCGACGAGGCGCGCGACGCGCTGGACGATGCGATGGAGACGGTCGACCCCCGGCTCGAGGTCGGGCTGATCGCCTTCGGCCATCGCCGCGTCGGCGACTGCCGAGATATCGAGACCGTTCTGCCGTTCGCGCCGCTCGATCCCGAGGACTTCAACGCGCGCCTCAACATCACCGACGCGCGCGGCCGGACGCCGCTGGACAGCGCGCTGGCCCGCGCCGCCGACATGCTGGCCGAGGTGCGCGGCCGCGCCAGCATCGTCGTCATCGCGGACGGGCCGGACAGCTGCGAGGCCGATCCCTGCGCCCGCGCCGCCGCGCTCGCGGCCGAGCGGCCGGGCCTCGCCATCCATGTCGTTGCCATCGATCCCGACACCGATGACCGCGAGGGACTGCAGTGCCTGGCCGAGGCGACCGATGGGCTCTGGCGGAGCGTCGCCGATCCGGCCGCGCTCCAGGCCGCCGTCGCCGAGCTGACCGCGGGCCCGCCTGTCGCCGCGATCCGCCCGGTGAACGAACCCGGCGGCCCGGTGGACGGGCGCATCTTCGCCTGGTCGGTGATCGACGAGGTGACGGGCGAGACGGTCGCCGACGGGATCCAGGACAGGACGCTGCGCCTGCCGCTGCCGGCCGGGCGCTTTCGCGTGCGCGCCGAGGCACCGGGCAGTATCGGATCGGTGGCCCTGGCCTTGGACGGGCGCGACAGCGCGACCGAGCTGGTGCTGGTGTCGGAGGCAACGCTGAGCGCGCCCGACAGCACCGATATCGGCGCATCGGTCGCCATAGGCTGGCGCGGCCCCAACGCGCCGGGCGACTATCTCTCCATCGCGCGGGCAGGCTCGGCGTTGACGGCGTTCGAGGCCTACGGACGGCTGTCCGGGGGCAATCCCCTGACCCTGACCGCACCGCGTGCGCCGGGTGCCTACGAGATCCGCTACATCTCAGCCGCCGAGGGCCGTATCCTGGCGAGCCGGCCGCTCACCCTCCGCGCGCCTGAGGTCACACTCGACGTGCCGGCGCGCGTCAGCCCCGGCGGCCTGTTCTACGTGCGCTGGGCCGGTCCGGGCGAGCCGGGCGACAGGCTTGCCATCGCGCGCCCGGAGGAGCCTGCGGGGGCGGGCGCAAGCGCGCCGCGCGGTCCCGAGCCGCATGCCGATCTTACCGCGCCGGCCGAGGCGGGCGCCTACGAGCTGCGTTACCTGAGCGCCGCGGGCGTCGTGCTCGCGCGCGCGTCCTTCACCGTGATCCTGCCCATAACCCTAAGGGCGGGGCGCGATGCGACCGCCGGCAGCACCGTTGTCGTCAGCTGGACCGGCCCGGACGCCCCCGGCGACATGATCGCCATCGTGCCGGCCGGAGCGCCCGACGACACCCTGGGTCGCGCGCTGCTGACCGCCCAGGGGGCAAAGCTGCCGATCGAGAGCCCGCCAGTGCCCGGCCCGGCCGAGATCCGCTACATCGACGGCTCGAACGGCAGCATACTGGCGCGCCAGCCGATGACGCTGCTGGCGCCGGACATAGCGCTGATGGCCCCTGCTGGTGCCAATGCCGGCTCGGTAGTTCAGGTGACATGGACCGGCCCGGACAACCGCGGCGATGTGCTGACCATCGTGCCCGCAGAAACGCCGGACACCCAGCGCGGCAACTTCGTCTACACCTTCCGCGGCAACCCGGCCGAACTGGTGACGCCCGCGACCCCGGGCGAGGCCGAGATCCGCTATATCGCAGGCTCGAACGGCGCCGTTCTCGGACGCCAGGCGATCATGCTTGAGGCGCCGGATGTCACGCTCGATGCGCCGCCGGTCGTCACCGCCGGCTCGACGGTCGAAGTGCGGTGGACAGGCCCCGACGGCCGCAACGACTACGTGACCATCGTGCCGGCGGAGGCGGCCGACACGCAGCGCCTGAACTACAGCTTCACGCGCCGCGGCTCGCCCACGCAGGTGGTGGCGCCGCCGAACGCAGGGGCGGCCGAGATCCGGTATTTCTCCGCCTCGGCCGGGGTCGTGCTGGCGCGTCTGCCGATCCTGCTGAGCGAGCCGGTGGTGACGCTCGACGCGCCCGAGAGCGCGGTCGCCGGTGCCTCGATCGACATCCCCTGGACCGGGCCGAACAACGAGAACGACTACATCACCGTCGTGCCCGCCGGGGCGCCCGACAGCGACCGCGGCACCTACAACTTTACCTGGCGCGGCAATCCCCTGCCGCTGCTGATGCCCGAGATCGCGGGCCCGGCCGAGCTGCGCTACCGCGCCGGTCAGTCGGGCGCGGTACTCGCACGGCGCACGATCCAGATCACCCCGCCCGACGTGACGCTCGACGCCCCGGCCAGCGCCGTCGCAGGCAGCACCGTGACGATCCGCTGGGACGGGCCCGACAATCGCAACGACTATGTCACCATCGCCGAGCTGGGCGCGCCCGACGACCAGCGGCTCGAGTTCAACTATACCCGCCGGGGCAATCCGCTTGAGGTCGTCAGCCCGCCCAATCCCGGTCCGGCCGAAATCCGCTACCACTCCGGCCGCACGCTCGAGGTGCTGGCCAGGCGGCCGATCACCCTGACCGCCGCCGTGGTCAGCCTGGACGCCGTATCGTCGGTCCTGGTCGGTGCGACGATCTCGGTCACGTGGCAAGGGCCGGACGACCGCAACGACTTCGTGACCGTGGTGCCGGCCGATGCGCCCGATACCGAGCGGGGCGAGACGGCGTTCACGCGCCAGGGCAATCCCGTGCAGCTTGCGGTGCCGGTGGAGCCCGGCCCGGCCGAGATCCGCTATCGCTCGGGCACGACGGGCGAAGTGCTGGCGCGCGTGCCGCTCGAGCTGATGCGGGCCGAGGTCAATCTGGAGGCCGCTGCCATCGCCCCGGCCGGCGCGACGATCCCGGTGCGCTGGGAGGGGCCGGACAACCGCAACGATTTCATCACCATCGTACCCGAGGGAACGCCCGACGACAGGCGGCTGGATTACAACTTCACGCGCCGCGGCAATCCCCTGCCGATCCGCACGCCGCCCCTGCGCGGCATGGCCGAGATCCGCTATATGTCCGGCCAGACCGGCCAGACCATGGCCCGCCGCAAGATCGAACTCAGGTAAGCCCGCCCAAGCGCCCCAGAGAGGCGCAGGAACCGCGTCCTGCGCCTTGCCAGGCGCCGTGTGGTCGGGCCCCTCGATGGTCGGCTGGCAGCATCTCCTCTCGCCCGCTGGCCTGAGACATCCTGTCCCAATCCAGGATATCGGGAGCGGCAAGCCCCGTGCTATCGTAGCGTCAACAACAACCGACAGGGAGGAAGATCCATGGCGCTGGACAACGGCAAGACGCCAACCGTGAGCTCGTTCTTCGGGGCGGACCCGGCGGCGGCCGACAAGGCCTTTTTCGGCCGCGTCGCGAACCCCGATCGCCGCGGTTTTCTGCGTGGCACAGGCCTTGCCACCATGACCGCGATGGTGGGCATGAACATCCCCTTCGCCGCCGATATGCCGCAGGGCCTGATCCCCGCTGCGATGGCGTCCGAGGACGTGCTGTTCGGCAAGGACGGCCTGACGCTCTTGAATGACCGCCCGGTCAATGCAGAGACGCCGGCGCATCTGCTTGACGACGCGATCACGCCGACGAACCGGCACTTCATCCGCAACAACGGCATCCCGCCCGAGGACGTGGACGCTGCCGCCTGGACGCTGACGGTCGACGGGCTGGTCGACAACCCGATGACGCTGAGCATCGCCGATCTCAGATCGCAGTTCGAGGTCGTTACCATGGCGCTGCTGATCGAGTGCGGCGGCAACGGCCGCGCCGCCTTCGATCCGCCCGCGCGGGGCAACCAGTGGACGGTTGGCGCGGTGGCCTGCTCGGAATGGACCGGCGTCCGGCTGAAGGACGTGCTGACCAAGGCGGGTGTCGGGCCGGACGTCGTCTACACGGCGCATGTGGGCGCCGATCTGCATCTGTCCGGCGATCTGGACAAGCTGCCGATCTCGCGCGGCCTTCCGATCGCCAAGGCGATGACCGACGATGTGCTGATCGCCTTCGAGATGAACGGCGGCCCGATCCATCCCAACAACGGCGCGCCGCTTCGCCTTGTCGTGCCGGGCTGGCCCGGCTCGTGCTCGCAGAAATGGCTGACCCGGATCTTCCTGCGCGACGTGGTGCATGACGGTCCGAAGATGACCGGCACCTCGTATCGGGTCCCCAACCGGCCGGTCGCGCCGGGCGAGAAGGTGGACGAGGCCGATTTCGAGATCATGGAACGCATGCCGGTGAAGTCGCTGATCACGAGCCCCGCGAACGGCGAGGGTGCCGGCGGCAGCGTCGAGGTGCGCGGGCATGCCTGGTCGGGCGACCGGACCATCGACGCGGTCGACCTGTCCATCGACTTCGGCAAGACTTGGCAACGCGCGTCGCTGGATGCACCGGTCAACAGCGGCGCCTGGCAGAACTGGCGGGCCGAGGTCAGCTTCCCCGAGGCCGGCTATTACGAGGTCTGGTCGCGGGCAACCGACAGCGCGGGCGAGATGCAGCCCTTCGCCATCGACTGGAATCCCAAGGGCTATCTCAACAATACCATGCACCGCGTCGCGGTTCGGGTAAGCTGAGCGCCGATCCAGCGAGGGGGCGGCGGCCGGTCCGCCGTTCCCGGGCCAGACAGTCTTGGGGATAACGCCATGGCACCCTTCCGCGCCGCCCGATCCGCCGCGCTTGCCCTAGCAATCGGCGCTGCAGCAGCGCCAACGGCACCTGCCGAGGAAACGCCGGAGTTCGGCGTTCTGAAAGTGGCCCATGGGGTGGAGACGACCTATTACACCTGCTCGGGTTGCCATTCCGAGCGGATCATCGCGCAACAGGGGCTGACGCGAGCCGGCTGGGACGACCTGCTGGACTGGATGATCGAGGAGCAGGGCATGCCCGAGCTCGACGCCGCCGATCGCGACGAGATCCTCGACTACCTCGCCGCGCACTACAACGAGGACCGGCCGAACTTTCCCGTCAGCGCGACCAACTGATCGCCCGATCCGTCCCGGGCTTGCAGTTTCGCGGGCGCTGGCCCGGGTGCAGGTGCGGGCGCCGCGGCGCAGCGCTCACATCGCCCGGCCGAAAAGGCCCAGGCTCTCCAGCTTCAGCATGACGTCATGCGCGCAGTCGTCGGGGCTGACGGCGACGGTGTTGACGCGCAGCTCGGGGGTCTCCGGCGCCTCATAGGGATCCGAGATGCCGGTGAACTCCTTGATCTTGCCCGCGCGCGCCAGCTTGTAGAGGCCCTTGCGGTCGCGCTTCTCGCATTCCTCCAGCGGCGTGGCGACATGCACCTCGACGAAGGCGCCATAGGCCTCGATCATCTCGCGCACGCCCCGGCGCGTCGCTGTGTAGGGCGCGATCGGCGCGCAGATCGCGATACCGCCGTTCTTGGTGATCTCGGACGCCACATAACCGATGCGGCGGATGTTGATGTCGCGGTGCTCCTTGGAGAAGCCGAGCTCGCTGGACAGGTGCTTGCGCACGATATCGCCGTCCAGCAGCGTCACC
>JBCCSW010000276.1:0-5727 GCA_039199465.1 Pseudomonadota bacterium | reverse complement strand
CGTCGCCGGCCGCGCCCTCGGGCTGGGTAGTCGGGGCATCGTCCGACGGCCGCGCATCGGCGGCCTCGGCAGCTTCGGGCTCGACCTCCGTCGCCCCTTCGGCGGTATTCAGGGTCTGCAGGGCGCGGATCAGCCGGTTGCGCACCTCACGATCGCGCAGCAGATCGACGAGCGGGTCCGCCGACGCCGTCTCGGCGCCGGTCGCGCGCGGCGCCGCACCGCCAGCTTCTGTGCCAACCGGGGTGCCGGTGCCGGTAATGGCGCGCGAGACGGCGCCGTCGCCGACCGCTACACCCCGCCGCGCGCGGCTTGCCGGCAGGATGCGCTGCACCGTCGTGCCGTCGGCCGCGCGAACGCTCCGCGTGCCCATGGGTGCCTGCGCTGCAGTGGGGGCTGCGCCGTCCTGCGCTCCGGCGTCCGGCACGAGTGCCGAGAAGGCCAAGAGCGCGATGATCAACAGGACCGCTGCGCCAAGGAGCGAGGGTGTCGGGGCCCCACCGGACCTCCGTGCAATGCCAATGGTCATGACGTGCCTGTGCCTACAACGTGCTGGGACGCGCCATGGACGGCTGCGCTGTCACGCTCATGTCGCGATTTTAGCGTGAACGATCGACGAGGCCCAGACCGGCCCTCACAGGCGTTGCCGCGATGCCGCTTGAGGCGCAGGATCGCGGTGGGGAGCGGCGGCTGCGCCGCTGTTGAGAGGGAGTGCTAGACCATGTTCGACTTGTTCGAGGGGTTCGACGTCGCCTTCGTCGCCGCCCTGGCCTTCGCCGCCTTCATCCTGGTGTCGATCGCACGGGCGGTGCGCTCGGTACCGCAAGGCTATGAATACACCGTCGAGCGGTTCGGCCGCTTCGTGCGCGTGATGGAGCCCGGCCTGCGCTTCATGGTGCCGATCTTCGACAGCGTGGGCCGCAAGCTCAACATGATGGAGACCGTGCTCGATATCGAGGGGCAGGTGGTGATCACCCGCGACAACGCCCAGGTCCGCGCCGATGCGGTCGCCTTCTACCAGATCGTCGATGCGCCGAGGGCGGCCTACGAGGTCCGCAACCTGGAACTGGCGCTGCAGAACCTGTCGATGACCAATATCCGCTCGGTGATCGGCGCGATGGATCTGGACGACGTGCTGTCCAACCGCGACCTGATCAACTCGAAGCTGCTGCAGATCATCGACGAAGCGGCGACGCCTTGGGGCGTCAAGGTGACGCGTGTCGAGATAAAGGACCTGGAGCCGCCCGCCGACATCGTGCAGGCGATGGGCAGCCAGATGAAGGCCGAGCGCGAGAAGCGGGCCGAGGTGCTGACCGCCGAGGGCGAGAAGCAGGCCGCCATCCTGAAGGCCGAGGGTCTGAAGGAGAGCCAGATCCGCGAGGCCGAGGGCCGGCGCGAGGCGGCCTTCCTGGATGCTGAGGCCCGCGAGCGTCAGGCCGAGGCCGAGGCGAAGGCCACGCAGATGGTCTCGGCCGCCATCGCCGAGGGCGATGTGCAGGCGATCAACTATTTCGTAGCGCAGAAGTATACCGAGGCGCTGGCCGAAATGGGCAGTTCGCTGAATGCCAAGACGATCTTCCTGCCGATCGAGGCATCGGGCATCGCGGGCGCCGTTGCCGGCATCGCCGAGCTGACCAGCGCGCGCGGCGGCGGTCACGGTCCGGGATCAGGCGGGGGGTTCACGACCGACGGCAGCACCTCCTCGCGCAACGCGGGTGGAAGCGGCCGTCCGTCTGCGTCCTCATCGTCCGGCCGGCCCGGTACGAATTCGGGCGGCAGCGGCTCATCGATGCCCTGGGACGGTTGAGGGGCGCCTGCCATGGCCTTGAACTTCGTCCTGTTCACCTTCCTGAACGGCATTTCGCCCTGGTGGTGGATCGCCTTCGCCATCGTGCTCGGCATCTTCGAGGTCACGACGCTCACCACCTATCTGCTGGGCCCGGCGCTCGCGGCGCTGACGGTCGGCCTGATCCTGATGGTCGAGCCCGGGCTGTCGGGCACGATGCAGGTGACGATCTTTGCGGTGTCGATGGTGGGCTATGGCGTGCTGGCCTGGCTCGTAGCGCGACGCTTTCGCCGCGACGACGAGGATGCGGCGGGCAAGCTGAACCGGCGCGGGCGCGATCTGGTGGGTCGCGAGGCAGCCGCCGAGGTCGCCTTCGCCGCCGGCATCGGTCGGGTCGTGATCGACGGTGTAGGCTGGCGTGCGCGCCTCGGTCCCGACGGGACGGCGGGGGCCATGCCGCCCGCCGGGGCGCGCATGCGCATCGTCGGGGTCGACGGCGCGACCCTGGTCGTCGAGTCGCTGGAGGCGCCCGCCTGATCGGCTGTCGTAATGTGCTCGAGTGACATGGCCGTCTGACGCGCCTGCCTGAAGTTCCACTGGGCCTGCCAGCCGGACGGGCCGGCGGCAGGTCTGATGGCGCAAAAACTGCGGCATGGCGGGGTGCCACGACAGCCCGTCATCGACCCGTCTCAAGACACCACCGGCGGACGGCAGTGCCCCGATACCGAGCGTTTACGCAGGCATATCGCGGCCGTCGCCCAGATCAGCCGCCTCGTCACCCAAAAATGGCCGCTTTCTAAGGCGACCCGTAAACGTGGCGTTGTCGGACGGGCGTTGGGGGCCGATCGCATCGCCGTTGAGCGAGGGCATCCCGGCGCGGCTGCGGAGCGCGCTGCGTCGGGATCGGCTCTCAGCCGGCAGCCTGGATCGCTGTCGGAGTCGAGGGAGATCACATGGTCGATTGTCGCATGAGCATGAGCATCCCGGGCCGGGTTGCAGTCGCGTTTGCCATGGCCGTCGGGGTGGCAGGGTTTGTCCCGACCGAGGCACCCGCGCAGGAGATCAGCTGCGGCGGCACCTATCAGGTGCGGCCGGGCGACACGCTGAGCGAGATTGCCGTCCGCGCCTATGGGGCTGGCCGCTTCGGTCCGATCTTCGACGCCAACCGCAACCGCGTGTCGAGCCCGCAGCGCCTCGAGGTCGGGGTGAACCTCTTCATCCCGTGCCTGGACGGCCGCGGTCAGCCGCTGCCGCGCGGCGTGCGCCCGGCGGGCATCGGCACACAGGCCGATGCGACGCCCGAGCCCCAGCCCGAGCCGGAGCCCGAGGCGCCGGTCGAGGCGGCGGCGCTTTCCGTCAGTGACGCACCGACCTTCCGCACGGCGCCCAATGCGCTCAGCCAGGCGATCATCGCGCAGGTACCGGAGGGCGCCACCGTGCGCCTTCTCGCGGTCAATCCGCAGGCGCCTTACGTGGGCTATCAGCTGCCCGAGGGCGGCATGCTGACCGAGGTGGTGCAGCGCGCGCTCTATCGCTCGCCGGTGCTGCTCGACTTCGACGTCACCTATCGCGGCGGCAATGCCATCGGCGATGTCTCCGAGGGGGGCTTCGACCTAGGCTTCCCGGTGCGCCGTCCGAATTGCGAGGCCGAGACACTGTCGGCCGATGCCGAGGCGGTCTGCAGCGCCTTCTTCTTCTCAGCGCCGATCTACACCACCGGCATCTCGATGTATGTCACCACGACCGGCGACTTCAGCAATGCCGCCACGGCCGAGGATCTGCGTGGCGCGCGGCTCTGCCGGCCCGAGGGCATGTCGATCGACGACCTGCAGGCTTCGGGCCTGACCAGCGGTGTCGTCAGCTTCGTCCGCGCCCGCGACATCGTCGAGTGCTTCCTGCTGCTCAACAACGGCGATGTCGGCGTCGTCTCGGTCAGCCCGGAGGATGGCAAGGCGGCGCTCGACCTAATGCCCGACACCCGTCGCATCAAGGCGATCAACAATATCGGCCGCGGCCAGGCGGTGCATGTCGCGGCGCCGCGCTCGGGCCGCCTTGCGCAGGCCTATATCGAGATCATCAACGAGGGTCTGGCCGAGATGCGCTCGAGCGGTGAGTACGCGGCCGTGGTCGAGAACCATCTGGCCTTCTCCAAGCTCAACTGACGCGCTCGGCCGACCCGGCCGACCACCGATCAACGCCGGCGCGGTCCCTGCGCCGGCGTTTTTCATGTCTCGAACCAGGTCTCTATCGCGCTTCGACGATCCGGCGGACCTTCTGGTCCAGCGATGTCAGTTCTTCATCCACGATGCCGAGCTTGCCGAGTTCGGCGACGGTATTGTGAAGGTACTCGGCATTCGGCCCGCGCGGGCCCTCGGCCGCGGCGATGATCCGCGCCTGCTGATCCAGGTCCAACGCGCCGGCATATTGCGGGTGGGTGCGGTCCAGGATGTAGCAGATCGCCTCGACCCGGCGCCCGCCGCTGCCGGCATCCTGCCCGTCAAACAGCGTGACGGGGTAGAGCACTTCGAAATAGCTGCGCGAGATCAGCTCGCGCTCGGCCAGATAGTCGCGCACGGCGTTGTCCTTGCTGGGACACACCCGGAAGGCCTGGCCCAGGCAGTGCGCGTTGGGGTCCCAGTCGAGGCCGAGCACAAGGCCCGGTCGTTCGGGCGTGCCGCGGTAGTGGATCGAGCTCAGCCGGAAGCAGCGGCGGTAACCCTCCAGCCGGGCGAGGCGGCGTTCCAGGAACGGAAAACCCGGCTGCCAGAGCAACGAGCCGTAGCCGAACACCCAGAAGCCCGGGGCCCGTGTGCCGGGCGCACCGGGAAGCGCCGCGGCATCGGCCGTCGCATTGTCCATGGCATCGCCCTCCCGGGCGCCGTATATCCCCCGGCATATCGCGGGGCAACGCGGCCCCTCATGCGATCTTACAGGCGATCGGACCGAGGGTCGCCCGGCTTGGAGTGGGGCCATGCTGCGCATTCTGATCGGCCTTTCGGGTCTCACGGCCCTGGCCGCGCTTGGCTGGAGCGGCTGGTGGGTCGCGGCCGCCAGCGGGCAGGAGGCCGCGCTGGAGCGCTGGCTTGAGGACCGCGCGGCCGAGGGCTGGCAGGCCGAGGCTGCGGTGATCGACACCACCGGCTTTCCCGTCCGGTTTGACCGTCGGCTGGAGGCGCCCGCCATCGCCGATCCCGCCGCCGGCTGGGCCTGGTCGGCGCCCTGGCTCGAGATGAACAGCGACGCCTGGGACCCGACCCATGTCACCGTGCGCTTCCCGAGCGAGCAGGTCTTCGCGGTTCCCGGTGCCCGCGTCGCGCTGAATGCCGAGCGTCTCGACGCCGTCGCCGCGGTCGTGCCGTCGCTCTCGCTCCTGCTGCGCGAGGTCTCGCTGGACGGGCGCGCCGCCGCGCTGCAGGCGCAGTCGGGCTGGTCGGCCGGGGCCGAGGCGCTGTCGATCGGGCTGATGCGCCGCCAGGACGACAGTGCGCCGGAGAACACCTATGACGTCCATCTGACCGCCGAGGGCGTGACGCTGCCGGGCCGGATCGGCCGCGCGCTGACGCCCGAGGGGCGCGAGGACGCGCTCGGCACCGTCTCGGCGCGCGGCCAGGTGGTGGTCGACCGTCCGCTGGACCGCGTGGCGCTGGAGGAGGGCGATATCGGCGCGCGCACCATCGTGATCCGCGAGGGGCGCCTCGACTATGCCGGCATCAGCTTCGATATCGAAGGGCGGCTCGACACCGACCGCGACGGCTTCGCCGAGGGCGAGTTGGACATCGAGGCCAAGGACTGGCGCCGCCTGATCGAGGGCCTTGTGGCCTCGGGCACCCTCCGCCCCCGCATCGCCGGCGCCGTGACCGAGGTGGTGGAGCTTGTCACCATCTTCTCCCCCGGCGACGATCTGAGCGTCACGCTCACCTTCTCGAACGGTCGAACCCGCGTCG
>JBCCSW010000275.1:0-5768 GCA_039199465.1 Pseudomonadota bacterium | reverse complement strand
CTGAAGCGCCAGGCGGCCGAGGCGGGCCAGGGTGCGGGCCAGGGTGCGGGCCAGGGTGCGGGCCAGGGTGCGGGCCAGGCATCCGGCCTGCTGCGGCTGCGTCAGGCGATTGCCGCCGCCGCCGCCGCGGGGGATTTCCGGGCATCGTCGGTGATCGAGCGTGCGCAGCTCACCGGGCGCACCGCGCAGCGCGTCGCCGCGGCAGCAGGCACCACCGTGCAGGCGATGATCGGCGAGGCCCGGCGTCGCGCGGCCGAAGCGCTGCTCGCCGACCCGACGATCTCGATCGAGGCGGTGGCAGCCTTGCTAGGCTTCTCGGACGACCGCGCTTTCCGCCGCGCCTTCAAGCGTTGGACCGGCACGACGCCGTCGGGTTTTCGCCGCGGGCGCCGCTGATTACCGCGCGGCGTCGCTGGCCCCGAGGTTCGGCGGGCGGCGTCACCGCCCGGCGCGTCGGTCGACCTGGCATCTTCGCATAGGGCGTTGCCCTAACCCTCAGCCCTGTTAACCATCGCGGCTCAGGGATCTGCGGCCATATCGGACCGCCAGGCGATCACGGAGGGGTGTCGGGTGCCCGATTACGATCTGGACCGTGCCTATGATCTGAAGGGCACCGAAGACGTGCAGCGCCTCTATGGCGACTGGGCGACGACCTATGACGAGAGCTTCGGTCAGGCCTGGGGCTATGTCGCGCCGCGGAAGATCGCCGAGATCTTCCGGGCCGAGACGACAGAGGGCGCAGAGCCGATCCTGGATCTCGGTGCCGGCACGGGTCTGGTGGCGGAAAACCTGGGCGGGCTCACGGTCGATGCGCTGGACCTCTCGCCCGAGATGCTGCGCATTGCCAAGGGCAAAGGCCTCTACCGCACGCTGATCGAGGCCGATGCGACCAAGACGCTGCCGATGGGCGATGCGAGCTATGGCGGCGTGATCTCCTGCGGGACCTTCACGCACGGCCATGTCGGACCCGAATGCCTGCCTGAGTTGCTGCGCATCGCCAGACCCGGCGCATTGTTCTGCTGCGGGACGATCCCGGCGGTGCTGGACGGGGCAGGCTTCGGCTCGGCGCTGGCGCGGCTGGTGGCGGCCGGGCTGATCGAGCCGGTGCGCTTCCGCGAGATCGCGATCTACGAGGGTGCCGATCACGACCATGCCCAGGATCGCGGGCTGGTCATGGTGTTCCGGCGCCTCTGACATCGGCGCCCTGAGTGTTCGGGCTCAGGTTTCGCCCGCCTCGGCCAGGATGGCGGGCGTCAGGAAGTGTACATGGCTCGCCTCCCACGCCCTGCCGGGGGCGCGGCGCCAGGCGGTTCGGGTCCAACGGGCGTTCTCGCGCTGCGACCACCACCAGGTCGGCCCATCCAGCGAGCCGAGCCAGACATACATCAGCAGCGCGGGTTCCGTCCCGGTCTCGAGCCGGTGGACGCGGTTGGGCGGCGTCAGCGACAGCGCGCCGGGGCCGAGCGTGAAGGGTGTCCCCTCGCGCCCATGCTGCAGCGTGATGCGCCCGGCGAGGCAGTAGTAAGTCTCGGGCGCGGGATGGGTGTGGAGCGGGTACTGAAGACCCGGCGCGAAGCTCAGGAACCCGGCCGAGACGGCGTCGCTAGGATAGGCGCCCCAGGTGCCGAGCGCCTGCGCGGTCATCAGCCCCTGTCCCAGCTTCCGGTCGATGCCCCGACCCTCGTAGAGCCGGCGCCACGCCAGCCTCGGGATCGCCGCCGCGGCTGCCGCGGCGACAGCGTGGTCCGTAGCCGACGCCGCGGCGAGGCCCGAGAGCGCAGGCCCCGGTGGCCCGTCATGGCCCGGATGCGGGGGGCGCATCGTCGACAGATCCGCGTGACCGAGCGCCGAGGCAAAGGGGGCAAGCGCCGGATCGCCGGGCGCGCGGCGGCCGAGCGCGGCCGACAGCGCACGGATCAGTCGCGCTGCCGGCTCGAGCGCGTTCGCGCCGCTGCCGGGAAGATCGGTATGCGCGCTGATCGACGCCATAGCCGCCGAGATATGGGTCCGCTGGTCGAGAACAAGTCGTGCGGGCCGTCGTTGGGCCCGGAACCGCGTCCGGTCGGGGCAGGGCAGATCCGGCGACGGCATGAAGCCGATTGACTCTTGGCCGGCATTCCGTGTCGCTGGGTCGGGTGCTGTTCGTCTCGTTCAGGAACGCTCATGGCTGAACCAAAACCGCAGGACCCTCGCGCCGGCCGGCAGGCTGCGCATGCCCTGCGCGCACGCCCCGGCGGCCCGTCGGACAGCCTCTTCGCGGATGACTTCAAGGCGGCGCCCTATTGGCACGACGGCGTGCCGCCCGCGCCGGCCGTGCCCCGCAAGCTGCCTGCCAGCGCCGATGTCGTGGTCGTCGGCTCGGGCTATACCGGCCTGCACGCGGCGATCCAGACAACGCGCGGCGGACGCTCGACCGTGGTGCTTGAGGCGGGCGAACCGGGTGCGGGCTGCAGCACGCGCAACGGCGGTCAGATTAGCACCAGCATCAAGCCGTCCTTCGAGACGCTGGCCCGTCGCTTCGGACCCGAGCGTGCGCGCCGCATTCGGGCCGAGGGGCCGGCCGCGCTGGACTGGATCGAGGATTTCGTCGCCGCCGAGGGTATCGACTGCGGTTTCCGCCGTGCCGGCCGCTTCTATGCCGCCCACACGCCCCGCCATTACGAGGACCTGGCCCGCAAGGCCGAACGCGGCATGCGCGAGGAAGCGATCGAGGCGCATGCCGTCCCACAGGCTGATCAGAAGACCGAGCTGGGTTCGGATTTCTATGCGGGCGGCGTGGTCTTCCCGCGCTTCGCGACGCTGCATCCGGCCCGCTACCACCACGGCCTGCTCCGCACGGCACTCGCCTCGGGCGTGCAGGTCGTGCCGCGCTGCGCTGCGCTGTCGGTCGAGCGCGATGGCGACGGCGTCACGGTCGACACGGTATTGGGGAAGGTCCGGGCCCGTGACGTCGTCGTCGCGACCAACGGCTACACCGGCCAGCTGGTGCCCTGGCTAAGGCGCCGCGTGATCCCGATCGGCAGCTACATGATCGCGACCGAGCCGCTGCCGCGCGCGATCATGGACCGGCTGTTTCCGACCGGCCGGATGGCCTGCGACACCCGGCGCGTGGTCTATTACTATGGCCCCTCGCCCGATCGCAGCCGTGTGGTGTTCGGCGGTCGCGTGTCTTCGGGCGAGACCGATGTCAGGGTCAGCGGGCCGCGGCTGCATGCCGAGATGACGCGTATCTTCCCCGAGCTCGCGCAGGCCCGCATCTCCCACGCCTGGTCGGGCTTCGTCGCCTACACCTTTGACGAGATGGCGCATTGCGGCGTGCATGACGGCATCCACTACGCCATGGGCTATTGCGGATCGGGCGTCTCGATGGCGAGCTATCTCGGCATGCGCACGGGCCAACGCGTCCTGGGTCTCGCCGAAGGCAGGACCGGCTTCGACGATCTGCCGTTCGATACCCGCCCGCTCTATACAGGCAGGCCTTGGTTCCTGCCGGCCGCCGTCGCCTGGTATCGCTGGCGCGACACCATCGAATGCGCCCGGGCGGCGCGCATGCGCGAGGCCCAGCCGGCCTGACCGGGCGGCGGGGGCGAGGACCGGCGGGGCAACGCGCCCGCCTCGGCCGGTCGACGGACCACCATGGGCGCGCCAGCCGGCAGCACAGCCGGGCGTGACGACCGACAACAGTGGAGAAGCTAGAGATGACCCAGCGCAGCCTTGCCACCATCGCCGCGGCCGCCCTGATGGCCTCGACCGCCGGCGCGGCGGAGAAGACGGTCACGATCGCCTCCTGGGGCGGCTCGTATCAGGAGGCCCAGTCGAAGGCGCTGTTCGAGCCTGCCGCCGCCGATACCGGCATCGAGGTGCGCCAGGAGACCTATGGCGGCATGTCGGATGTGCGCCTGCAGGTACAGACCGGCGCGGTGACGCTGGACATCGTCGCCTCGGGCTCGGGCTCGGCGGCACGTGCGGCCGCCGAAGGGCTGCTGGAGCCGCTGGATTATGACGTGATCGACGTCTCGACCTTCTTCGAAGGGCTCTACACCGACTACTGCGTCGGCGGCGACGTGTTCTCGACGGTCTATGCCTGGAACACCGAGACCTTTGGCGAGGACGGCCCGCAGACCTGGGCGGATTTCTGGGATGTCGAGAGGTTCCCCGGTACGCGCGCCTATCGCGGCAAGGTCGCCGGCGCGCTGGAGCCCGCGCTGATGGCCGATGGCGTGCCGCCGGAGGAGGTCTACGAGGTGCTGAGCTCGGAGGAGGGGATCGAGCGCGCGCTCGACAAGATCCGCGAGCTGAAGCCGCATATCGCCGTGTTCTGGACCTCGGGCGCGCAGCATGCCCAGCTGATGAAGGACGGCGAGGTCGACATGACCACCGGCTGGAACGGCCGCTTCGACAATGCGCTGAAGGACGGTGCCAAGGTCGCCTACAGCTTCAATCAGGCGCTTTTGGACTATGACTGCTTCGCCATCCCGAAGGGCGCGCCGAACAAGGACACGGCGATGGAGTTCCTGGCCGTGATCTCGCAGCCGAAGTACCAGGCCAACCTGCCACTGCACATCACCTACGGCCCCACCAACAAGGCGGCCTATGAGGTCGCGACGGTCGACGAGGCGACGCTTAAGGCGCTTCCCTCCTATCCCGACAACGCAGCCAAGCAGCTGCCTGTGAACCTGGAATGGTATGCGGAGTGGGAGACCATCGCGGCCGAGATGTACCAGGAAATGCTGACCGAGTGAGCCGAGCGGCCCGGGGCAGGGGCTTCCCCGACCCCGGGCACCCTAGCGCCTTCCAAGCGGTGGAGGGGCCCATGTCGGCCACCAAGGGCGAGGCCCTGCCGATCACCATCCGCGGTGTCACCAAGACCTATGGCAGCGTCCACGCGCTGGACGATGTCGATCTGGATGTGCGCAGCGGCGAGTTCCTGACGCTGCTCGGCCCCTCGGGCTCGGGCAAGACGACGCTGCTTATGGTCATCGCGGGCTTTACCCGACCCGACAGCGGCAGTCTGCGCTTCGGCGCGCAGGAGATGATCCGCACACCGCCGCATCGGCGAGACCTGGGCATGGTCTTTCAGAACTATGCGCTGTTCCCGCATATGACCGTGGCGGGCAATGTCGCCTATCCGCTGAAGATCCGCCGCCTGCCGGCGGCCGAGATCGGCGAGCGGGTCGAGCGGGCGCTCGAGACCGTGCAGCTCGGCGGCTATGGAGACCGGCAGATCACGCAGCTTTCCGGTGGGCAGCGCCAGCGCGTGGCACTGGCCCGCGCGATCGTATTCGAGCCGCGCATCCTGCTGATGGACGAGCCCCTGTCGGCGCTGGACAAGAAGCTGCGCGACCGCATGCAGATCGAGCTTCGCCATCTGCACGAACAGCTTTCGATGACCACGGTCTATGTCACGCATGACCAGCGCGAGGCGTTGACGATGTCGGACCGGATCGCGGTGATCAATGACGGCCGGCTTATGCAGCTCGGCGATCCGGCCGAGATCTACGACCGCCCGGCAAACCGCTTTGTGGCGGATTTCATCGGCGAGTCCGCCTTCCTGTCGGCCACGCGCGACGGCAATACCGTCAGCTATCGCGGCCGGCCCTTGGCCGTCGATGCCGCGCCGCCGGAGGGCGATCGCCTCGTCCTGATGCTGCGCCCGGAACGGCTGCAGCTGGTCAATGGCGAGGCCGATCCCGCGGTAAACCGCTTCGACGCGGCGGTCGAGGACGTCGTCTATCAGGGCGACAGCTACCTGCTCTGCGCACGGCTGG
>JBCCSW010000274.1:0-5781 GCA_039199465.1 Pseudomonadota bacterium | reverse complement strand
CGTTGGGATGCGCGGCCTTGATCTCGAGGTATTGCGCCATCATCGGCGTCGCACCGGCGGGCGCTGCGCCGGCAGGGCGTTGGGTAGGGGCGGTCTCGGCCATCTCAGGCCGGTAGCACGCCGGCCCCGTCGCGGGAATAGACCGCCAGCCTGGACTTCAGCAGCGGCGCCGCAACGTCGAGGAAGGCGCGGACGGCGGGTGATATCAGTCGTGTTTCCGGATGGACGAGGTGGACCGGCTGCACGTCGGTGTCGTCGGCCAGCACCTCGACCAGACGGCCCGTCATCAGGGCGTCGGCGACCATGTAGCAGAATGCTGGCGCAATACCGTGGCCCGCCTCCACCAGCGAAAGCGTCGTGAAAACGTCGTTGACCACCAGGCGCGGCGTGATGGCAATCCCGCGCAGGCTGCCCCGCCCGCCGGTCGCGGCCGTGACGCCGCCCATCATGCCCTCATGCACGATCAGAGCGTGGTCGGAGAGGTCCTCGGGCCGCAGAGGCGTCCCGGCGCGCGCCAGGTAGTCGGGGGCTGCGACCAGCACGCGCCTCGTCTCGCCCACGCGCCGCGCGATGAGCCGGCTGTCGGGCAGCCGGCCGATGCGCACGCCGACATCGATCCCCTCCTCCACCAGGTTGACGACCCGATCCACGGCCAGGATCGAGGCGGTCATGCCGGGATTCCGAACCAGGAACTCGGCAAGGATCGGACCGACATGGACGCGGCCGAAGCTGGTGGAGGCGGTGATGCTCAGATGGCCGCGCGGCTCGGCCGTCTCACCCATTGCGGTCAGTTCGGCGGTCTCGACCGCCTCCAACGCCCGGCGCGCGCCCTCGGTGAAACGGAGGCCGGCTTCGGTCAGGCGCATCGACCGCGTCGTTCGGCTGACCAGCCGAACGCCGAGCCGTTCCTCCACGCCGGCGACGGCGCGGGTGACGGCGGCGGGCGACAGGCCGAGACGGCGACCCGCCACGGCAAAGCTGGGCGCGTCGGCAACCGCCAGCATCACCTGCATTTCGCGAAGCCGATCCATGGTGAGTGTTTCAATATATGCAATAATGAATTTCTAAGATAGGCAATTCTTGTCTGATGCGACAAGGGCGATCTCTCCCTCACGCACCGGTCATGGAGCCCGGCGCTAGGATGAAAGGAGAGGTCAGGAGACCGACCGGCCAGACAGTCATGAGAGTCTGTGTCCCGCACCCGTCTGGCTGACTGCAGTCAGCGCGGCGCTATCGTGACCGCGAGCGCCAGTGCGCCTCTCTCCCGATCTGCGATGGCTCGACGGTCTACGCCACCTGCATACGGGGAAAGAAACAACCGACGTGGCAGGTCACGAACTGAGAAGGATTTGCTTTTGCGTCGACAGTACGGGCGTAAGCCTGATGATCGTCTCGAAGACCGTCGTGCACGAGTGGAACGGCTACGAGGGAGCAGAGGCCGGCATCGCCGTCGAGCAGGGCCAGCGGCAGTTTCGGGCGAGCAGGGTGCCTTGATTGCGGTCACCCCTCCGCCCTTTCTGGCCTTGGGCGCCGCGTTCGCGAATGCCTCCAGGGCACGACCAGGCACCTGCCGATTGGGCGTATGGCATGTAATAATCCCGGCACCGTGCCGCCTTTTGAGAAGTGGCGGCTTGGTGGCGGTCAACCGTCCGCGACTGGGCCACACCATGGGCCGGGTCCCTGGCCGAAACGAGGAGACAGCAGATGGCGCATGCCTATCACGAGATCGCCTTTACCCCGCGCGTGAAGGCGCTGCAGGTGCAGCACGGCAGCCGAGCCTCCTATGAACGCTTCGAGGACGGCCCACAGACCGGCAACCGCATCGGTCTGCGCGAGGCGGCCTTCATCGCGGAGCGCGACAGCTTCTACCTCGCCAGCGTGTCCGAGACCGGCTGGCCCTACGTGCAGCATCGCGGCGGGCCCAAGGGGTTTCTCAAGGCGCTAGACGAGGGGACACTCGGCTTCGCGGACTTCAGCGGCAACAGGCAGTATCTGACGCTGGCAAACACGGGAGCCGACAACCGGGTGTCGCTCTTCCTGATGGACTATACCCGGCGGGCACGGCTCAAGATCCTCGGCCGGATGCGGGTGATCGATCCGACCGACGAAGAAACGCTCGCCAGCCTCGACGTGCCGGCCTATCGGGCCCGGGTCGAGCGGGATATCGCCATCGACGTGGCCGCGGTCGACTGGAATTGCCCGCAGCACATCACCCCGCGCTTCACCCAGGCCGAGATCGCCGAGGCCGTGCAACCCCTTCAGGCCCGCATCGCCGAGCTTGAGGCCGCCTTGGTGGCCCATGGCATGGCGGGTGAGTGATAGGGCCGGGCCGTAGCGCTCAGCCGGTGACCATCACGCCGGCGGCCTGCCATGCCGACCGGATCGTGGCGAGGGAGCCGTCGAGGTCGATGGCGGCGGTCAAGTCTTCCATCACCACCGCCCCGAAGCCCTCGCGCCGGGCATCGAGGGCCGACCAGCCGACGCAGAAATCGGTCGCGATGCCGACGAAGACGCAGCGCGCGACGCCGCGGGTCTGCAGATAGCCGGTCAGCCCGGTCGGCGTCCTCCGGTCGTTCTCATAGAAGGCCGAGTAGCTGTCGATCTCCGGCCGGAAGCCCTTGCGGATCACGGCATGGGCGCGCTCGGTCGCCAGATCGGCATGAAAGGCGGCGCCGGACGTGCCCTGCAGGCAGTGATCGGGCCAGAGCACTTGGGTGCCATAGGCCATCTCGACCGTCTCGAACGGCGCGCGCCCCGGATGGTGGCTCGCGAAACTGGAATGATCGGCAGGGTGCCAGTCCTGCGTCAGCACGACGGTGGCGAAACGCGGCATCAGGGCGTTGATCGCGGGCACGAGCGCCGCGCCGCCTGGGACCGCCAGCGCGCCGCCCTCGCAGAAGTCGTTCTGGACGTCGACGACGATCAGCGCATCGTCGCTGCCTGGGTCGAGAGACATCATCCGCTCCGCTCACTGCCATTTCCGCAGGGCGGACGATAGCTCGGCAGTCGGCGCTTGAACCGCGCCGGTCATTGTGTTCTCGGTGGTATACCACTGAGCGGCCCGTTTGGGCTATCGTTTGGTATCGGGAGGAGTGATGCACGAGGCCGACGCAGACAGTCTGCACGACGCCGGCCGCCCGGGGGCACAAGGGGCGGGGCGTTCGGTGTCGGTGTCGGCGCCGATCTATGAAACGCTGCGCCAGCGCATCATCGATCTCGACATCTACCATCCGGCCACGCCGCTGCGCATGGACGAACGCGGGCTCGCCGAGGCGTTCGGGATCAGCCGCACGCCGGTGCGCGCGGCGATCCATCGGCTGGAGCAGGACGGCTTCGTCGAAACCATGCCGCGCCGGGGCGTCTTCATCCGCCGCCGCTCGCTGCCCGAGATCCTGGAGATGGTTGAGATGTGGGGCGCGCTGGAAGCCGCCGCCGCCCGGATCGCCTGCTCGCGCGCGGCGGACGAGGCCATCGCCTCGCTTCGTGGCCATGTCAGCGAGCAAGGCAGCGATCCGTCCAAACTGGTGTTGTCGGAGTATTCCGAGGCCAACATCGCCTTCCACCGCACCATCCTGACCCTGTCGGGCAACACGATGATGATCGCGGCGGG
The DNA here is from genome assembly GCA_039199465.1 of Pseudomonadota bacterium. Lineage (GTDB taxonomy): Bacteria > Pseudomonadota > Alphaproteobacteria > Rhodobacterales > Rhodobacteraceae > Thermohalobaculum. Next base: position 2,171 of record JBCCSW010000274.1, on the reverse strand, counting down.
CGACGGCCTGCTTGCGCATCTGGCCGCGGTCCGACGGCGCGCGATGGCGGATCCGGCCCGTACGGAACGCTCGCTGACCGATCACAGCCGGATCGTCGATGCACTGCAGGCACGCGATGCCGACCTGTCGGCGCGGCTGGTCGAGGCGCATACCGCGCTGCTGCACGCCTATCTGGCGCGGAACTGGCACATGCTGACGGGCGAGGCGCCGGGTCCCGCAATGGCGACCGTGCCCAGGGCTGAGCCGGCGCTCAAACAACGCGCTGCGTCGACGCCGAGACGAAAAGCCCTCACCTGACAAGAAAAAAGGCGACAAGGGAGACCGAGAGCATGACCGTTGTGCCGATGACCCGGGACGAAGGCGAGGGCGTGGATGCGCCGCTCGACCAGACCGACGGTTTCCACCTGCTAATCGATGCCCTGAAGCTGAATGGCATCGAGACGATCTATAACGTCCCTGGCATCCCGATCACCGATCTCGGCCGCTATGCCCAGGCGCAGGGCATGAGGGTTATCTCGTTCCGTCACGAGCAGCATGCGGGCTATGCGGCCTCGGTCGCGGGGTTTCTGACGAAGAAGCCGGGCGTCTGCATGACGGTCTCGGCACCCGGTTTCCTGAACGGGCTGACGGCGGTCGCGAACGCCACGACGAATTGCTGGCCGATGATCCTGATCTCGGGCTCGTCCGAGCGCGAGATCGTCGACCTCGCCCAGGGCGACTATGAGGAGATGGACCAGCTCGCCATCGCCCGGCCGTTCTGCAAGGCAGCCTATCGCCTGAACTATGCCGAGGATATCGGCATCGCGGTCGCCCGCGCGATCCGCAGCGCGGTCAGCGGCCGGCCGGGCGGTGTCTATCTCGACATTCCCGGCGCGATGCTCGGCCAGGTGATGGACGCGGTCGAGGGGCAGAAATCGCTGGTCAAGGTGATCGATCCGGCACCCCGCGCGCGGCCGAACGCCGAGGCGGTGGCCCGCGCGATCGCCGTGATGAAGGAGGCCGAGCGCCCGCTGATCGTGATCGGCAAGGGCGCGGCCTACGACCAGTCCGACGACCTGATCCGCCAGCTGGTGGAGAAGTCGGGCTATCCCTTCCTGCCGATGTCGATGGCCAAGGGCATCCTGCCCGATGTGCATCCGCAATGCGCTGCCGCCGCCCGCTCGCTGGTGCTGAAGGACAGCGACGTCGTCATCATGATGGGCGCGCGCATCAACTGGCTGCTCAGCCACGGCAAGGGCAAGCAGTGGGGCGAGCCGGGCAGCAAGAAGTTCATCCAGATCGATATCGAGCCCGAGGAGATGGACAGCAATGTCGAGATTGCGGCACCGCTGGTCGGCGATGTCGGCTCCTGCGCTGCCGCGCTGATCGAGGCGATGGCGGATCAGGGCATCGCGCCGCCGACCGCATGGCTGGACCAGGTGAACGCCAAGGCCACCGCCAACATGCAGAAAATGGCCACCCGGCTGCAGAACAACAACCACCCGATGGACTACCACTCGGCGCTGGGCGTGCTGAAACAGGCGATCAACGACCGGCCCGACACCATCCTGGTTAACGAGGGCGCCAACACGCTCGACCTCGCGCGCTCGATCATCAACGTGCACAAGCCGCGCCACCGCATCGATGTCGGCACCTGGGGCGTGATGGGCATCGGCATGGGCGCCGCCATCGCCGCCGCGATCGAGACCGGCAAGCAGGTTCTGGCGGTCGAGGGCGACAGCGCCTTCGGCTTCTGCGGGATGGAGGTCGAAACCGTCTGCCGCTATGGGCTGCCGGTCTGTATCGTCATCTTCAACAACAACGGCATCTATCGCGGTGACGGCACCAACTGGGGCGGCGGCGATGATCCTGCGACCACGGTCTTCGTACCCGATGCGCGCTATGACCTCATGATGGAGGCGTTCGGCGGCAAGGGCTACTGGGTGAAGACCCCCGACGAGCTGCGCCAGGCGGTCGAGGAATGCCTCGCCAGCGGCCTGCCCAGCCTCATCAACGCCGCCATCGACCCTGCCGCCGGCAAGGAGAGCGGCAATATCGGCAACCTGAACCCGCAATCGGTCGTGGCCCAGAAGCTTTATCCCCAGGCCAAGACCGTCTGATCGCGCGGAGGAACGAGACCATGAAAGCACTCGAAGGCGTCAAGATCCTCGATTTCACCCATGTGCAGTCG
>JBCCSW010000273.1:0-5799 GCA_039199465.1 Pseudomonadota bacterium | reverse complement strand
CGCCGAGACCGTCGGCCCAGGTCACGCCGGCGTCGATGTCGCCGTTCGAGACGGCAACGATAGTCTGCTCGTGGCCGCCGGTGAACACCACGTCGCCGAAGTACTCGCCCGGCGTCATCGAGTAGCCTTCCTGCGGGATGTTGATCGAGGGGATCAGGTAGCCCGAGGTCGAGTTCGGGTCGCCGAAGCCGAACTTCTTTTCCTTCATGTCCTCGAGCGAGGCGATGCCGCTGTCGACCCGGGCGAAGCCCACCGAGTAGTAGCCGAAGGAGCCGTCGGTGTTGATCTTGACCAGCACCGGCTCAACCGCCTCCGGATCCTCGAGATAGGTTTTGGCGTAGGACGACGCACCGAGCCAGGCCATGTCGAGCGAGCCACCGAGAAGGCCCTGGATCACGCCGTCATAGTCGGCCGGGGCGAACAGCTTGGTCTCAACGCCCAGCAGTTCCTCGGTATACTCACGCAGGCACTCGTTCGAGCGCAGGCGGTCGCTGGCGTTCTCACCGCCCAACAGGCCGATGCGGAACTCGGTGATGCCGAGATCGCGCTCGGCGTCATGGGCGTAAACGCTGGAGCCGGCGTCCTGTGCGACGGCAGCGGTGGTGGCAAGCGCGACGGCGGCAACGGTGCCGGCGATCAGGCTCTTGAAGGTCATCGAGGCTCTCTCCTGTCAGTCGGGCTCGGCCGGATGTTCCGGTCCCTCGGGTGGATGGCCGGGACCTCGAAAGGGACCGTCGGCCGGATGCGACGCGCTTCGGCGGCGCACCGGCCGCCTGCGGCACGCCGGAGCTCGTTATTCGGCCGCGCTCGCTTGGGGCCTGCCCGCAAGGCTGCCGAGGCTGGTTGAGGTGGCGGCCTCGTTGAACGCTTCGCCCGCGCCGTAGATCTCGCGCGCCACAGCGGTCGTCAGTTCCGTGGCCGGTCCGTCGAACACGATGTGGCCGAGCCGCATCCCGATCACGCGGTCGCAATAGGCTCGGGCGGTGTCGAGGGTGTGCAGGTTACAGATCACCGTCATGTCGTCGCGATCGCGGATCTCGCGCAGCGATCCCATGACGATCTCTGCGTTCAGCGGGTCGAGCGAGGCGATCGGCTCATCGGCGAGGATCATCCGTGGTCGCTGCATCAGGGCCCTGGCGATTGCGACGCGCTGCTGCTGGCCACCTGACAGTTGCTCGGCCCGCTTCAGCGATTGCTCGGCGATGCCAAGACGCTCCAACGCGGCCAGCGCATCGGCCACGTCATCCTTGCCGAACAGCGCAAACAGGCTGGGGATGGTGCCCATGCCGTTCAGCCGGCCAAGCGCCACGTTCGTGATAACGTCGAGGCGCGGCACCAGGTTGAATTGCTGGAAGATCATCGCGCAATCGCGCTGCCAGCGCCGTTTGGCTGCACCTCTCAGCTTCAGAACATCGACGCCGTCGATCAGCAGTTCGCCGCCCGTCGCCTCGGTCAGGCGGTTGACCATGCGCAGCAGCGTCGACTTGCCGGCACCCGAAGGCCCGATGATGCCAAGCATGGTCGGGCGGTCGATCGTGGCGGTGAAGCTCTGCACGGCACGCGTGGTACCGAACGTCCGTTGCAGGTCACGGAACACAATTTCCACGGGTGCCGCCCTTCGTCGTTGTCAGAGCGGAGATCTCACGGCTTGGCGACGCTTCGGCGACGGCAGCGTTACAGGTTAATGACGATCTCAGGTCGCCACCCAAGCCTTCCCGAAGCGCGGCAAGCCCGACCGCTTCAGCGCCTGCCGGCCGGCGTTGCGGTCCTGCGGCGGTCGGTCGAGGGCGGCCAGCGCGATGGCGACCACCCCCTCCATCGCGGCGCGATGGCGGGCGAGCAGATCGACGAGCGCGGCATCTGGATGGCTGACGGTAAGCCCCTCGGCACCGAGCTTGCGCACTGGAAAGTCGCCTAGATTGAACGTGATGACGCGCGCCGCGGCGGCCATGGCACCGGCTGCGACATGGGCATCGCCCCGGTCGGGCATGAAATCGGCGAACCGGCTCTCGACGCCGGGGTCGATCGCGACAAGCGCATCGGGAAAGGCCTCGGCCATGTCGGCGGCACGGGCCACGGCCTGACGCTCGGCCGCCATGCCGCCGCGGCGCGCGGCGGCGATGCGCCATTCTTCAAGGACCCGGCCCGACCAGTGCGGCGCTAGCAGCCTTGCCCCGGCCGCGCCCAGCAGGATTTCCCGCGGAAGCTGTGGAACCAGCACGCAGGCATCCAGGAACCAGGCGTCTGCCATGGCGCGCTCAACCGTCGAGATCGAAGAACAGCGCCTTCAGATAGCCGGTCTCGGGCAGGGCCATGTGCTGCGGATGATCGGGCCCCGCGCGGCCCAGATGGATCAGCGCACCCGTTCGACCCGCTGCCTGAATGCCGCGCACGCTCGCCTCGCGGAACGCCTCGCCCGACACGGCGCCCGAACAGGAGCAGAGGACGAGGCTGCCACCGGGTGCGACGACACGCGCGGCAAGGCGGGCGGTCTTCTCGTAGGCTCTGAGGCCCGCATCGACGGCTTTGCGATGCGGCGCGAAGGCTGGCGGATCGCAGATCACGAGGCCATAGCGATCGCCCGCCTCCGCGGCCGCGGCCAGCGCGTCGAAGGCGTCCGCTGCTCGGGTCTCGAACCGCGCCGTCATGCCCATGCGCGCAGCACCCTCGCGTGCCAGCGCCAGCGCGGGCGTCGAGCTGTCGATGGCGACGACCCGTTCGGCCGCGGGCTCGGCCCCAAGGCAGGCCAGCCCGAAGCCGCCGACATGGGCGAAGACGTCCAACACGGCACGACCGCCGGCCAGACGGGCCGCCATCGCATGGTTGGTTCGCTGGTCGTAGAACAGCCCGGTCTTCTGGCCACCTGTCAGATCGGCCAGATAGACCGCGCCGTTCATCGCCACCTCGACAGGCGCGTCGTCATCGCCGCGCAGCATGGAGAGCCCGGTGTCGAGACCCTCGAGCCGGCGCACCCGCGACTGCGCGTTCACGATCACCGTGCGCGGCGGCTCGGGCAGCACCCGGTCCAGCGCCGCCACCAACGCCTCGATCCGAGCGTCGATCCAGGCGGCATTGGGCTGGATCACGACGGCCTGGCCGAAACGGTCGATCACGAGGCCGGACAGCGCGTCGCCCTCGGCATGCACCAGACGGCAGAAGGCCGGATCGACCGGCGCGGCCGCCCCGGCGCCAAGGCGTTGGCGCCGCGCCAGCGCCCGCGACAGGCGCCGCGCGAACCAGTCGACGTCGACGACCGCCTCGGCATCGGCATCGATCAGGCGTCCCGCGATCTGGCTCTCGGCATTGACGGCGACTAGGCCGAACATCCGCTCGCCATCCGTCAGGCGTGCCAGGCTGCCCGGCGGCAGGGCCCGCGTGCGCCGGTCCATGGCGATCTCGTCAGCATATACCCAGGGCGAGCCGGCCATCAGCCGCCGTCCCTTGTTGGGCCGAAGCTTGACCAGGGGCCGGTCGTCCGGATCGTCCCCTCGGGGGACGGGACGCCCCGTCTGGGTCGATTGCGGCATCTCGCTCATCGCCGGGGCCTTATCGCCCGGCGCGCCCGGCGTCGAGGAGCGGTTTTTCATAGCGCCAGGATTCGAGCGAATAGGGACCCGCCGTCGTCTCCAGCATGTCCGGCCGGGTGCCGATGTAGCGCCACCCCTGTTTCTCGTAGAAACGCGCGGCACGGCGGTTGCCGACGGCGCAGACAAGCCCGGCGGTGCGAAAGCCGTCCGCGCGCATACCATCCTCGGCATCCGCCATGAGACCCGCGGCGAGGCCGATGCCGCGGCCGGCCGGCGCCACGAATATCTGGGAAAGCTCGCCACCCTTGGCGAGGCAGAGGCCAAGCGGCGCACCGACGGGCCCTGCGACGCGCAGCGCCGCCATCACGCGCACCACACGCGCTGCGAAACTGTCCCGCGTGCGGAGCGCCACGAGATCGGACGGGACGAGCGTGTCATGCACCTCGTGCCAGGCGTCATGCCAGAGCATGGCGAGGGCATCGGCCTCGATCGGATCGGCATCGCGGGGCGCATGCATGCACGGACCATCGCGCGTTCTTGGCGGTGAATGAATCAAAAAGGCCTGCGCCAATGGCGCAGGCCCCGTGGAAGAGGGCGGTCCGGCCCCGACGGGCCCGGCCCCCGATCGTCAGAGGTGACGCAGAGGCTGCTGAGCGCCCCCGGTGACAACCGCATCCAGACCGTGCCGCCCAATCAATCCACTCGACATCGGACCACCTCCTTTCGTTTGCTTCGGACTGCGCGAAAGGTGGCGTGCGGCGCCGCAACTTGCAAGCGCCGCGGATGCGTCATGATGCTAGCGGCCGCAGGCGTGGCCCGGCGATCTCACCGCTATGCTGTGCGCCAACCGTCAACTGCCAACCGGGCTGGCGCCCGTCGGCGCCGCCCGCTCGCGCCGTTTCGGCGTCGCGCCGAGGCCGAGCAGGGTCCAAATGCTCGCGATGTGGCGGGCCATCGCCTCGTGGCGCATGGCCTCGGCATGGCGGAGGATCGCCTCCACCTCGGCAGGGCTCGGGGTCGTGGATGCGGGTGAGTTTTCCAGATCGTCGATGAAGCGCATTGCAGTGTCCTCGGGTTGCCGGGTCGCGTGGCGTCCATCTTGACGGCGTCCGTCGCGCGGCCCCTTGGATGGCGCCAAAATAGGCACCCCGCGGCAGGCCAGCACCCCCGTGCCCTGCATAGCTGCTTTCGCAGTTGCGAAATGGTCCTGCGCCCGCCAGCCCGGCCCGACGAAAGGCAACGGCGCCAGCCCGAGCCCGACGCCCGGCCCCAGGGGCTCAGGCGTCGGCGAACAACCCGACGGCGCCCGAGGGCGCGGCGGCCTCGGCCAGCCAGGCCGAGACATCGTCGGCGACCGAGCGGAAGCAGACCAGGGTTACCTGCGCGGCATCGGCCGGATCGGCCCAGAACGCCACAGCCACCTGGCCGAGATGCGTGCGCCGGGCCCTGCCGGCCGGGAACGCGGCCGGGCGCAGATCGACCGGCGCTCCCTTGGCGACGACCTCACGCCAGCGCGCCCCGTCGAGCCGGAAGACAGCGCGCGCATCGGACATGTCGAGCGCCAGCGCGACCGTGCCGGCGAGTGCCGCATCCAGCGCGAAGGAGAGCTCGGCCGCGCGGCCTTCTGGCAGCATCAGCAGCACCTCGTCGGGTGCCATCCAGACCGCGGTCACCATGCCGACCGGCCCCTCGGCCGTAACGGCAGTCAGCGGCGGCGGCACCGCGACGCCCGACGCCTCGCGCAGGGCGGCACCGATGTTAGGATCGGCCAGCTCGGCCTTCAGCATCACCATACCGGCCGCCACGTCGCGGGAGATGACCAGATCGGGTGTCTCGATCACCATGGTCGTGTCGTCAGGCATGGAGCTTCTCTCCGTCGCGGTCATAGAACACAGGGACACATACTTGAGCGCGCATCACCTTGCCGCCGTCGAGCGGAAAGCTGAGCAGCGCACCGTTTTCCTTGAGTAGCGCACCGTCCTCGATCAGCGCCATGGCGATCGACCGGCCGAGCGTCGGCGAATGATAGGTCGAGGTCACATGGCCGATCGTCCGCTGCGGCGTGCTTTCCTTTGGGTTTTCGACGGCATGCGCGCCGTCGGGCAGCCGCTCCTCCGGGTTCTCGGTCAGGAGGCCGACAAGCTGCTTGCGCCCGCCGCGGACCAGATCGGGCCGCGCCTGCGCCCGCTTGCCGAGGAAGTCGTCCTTCTTCTTGGAAACCGCCCAGTGCAGGCCGAGATCCGGCGGCGTCACCGTGCCGTCGGTCTCGTCG
>JBCCSW010000272.1:0-5826 GCA_039199465.1 Pseudomonadota bacterium | reverse complement strand
CTTCCGCTGCCCGGCATCGCTATGAGCGCTCGCGACTGAAGACGGCTCGATGACGACTGAAGCCCACCCTGCCTTCGGCTACTACGGCAAGATCCCCGGCACCGGGGATTTCATCCGCCGCGACCTGTCGCCCGGTTTCACCGAGCCCTGGGACGCCTGGCTGCAGGGCCTGATCATCGACGGGCGCGGCATGCTCGGCCAGGGTTGGCAGGACGCCTATTTCACCGCGCCGATCTGGCGCTTCACCCTGCCCGCCGACGTTGCCGGGCCCGAGGCCGTGATCGGCACCCTGATGCCGAGCGTCGACCGCGTCGGCCGGCAGTTCCCGTTCACGCTGGCAGGCCAGATCCCAGGCCGGCCCGACGCCTGGACGCTGCACCGCGCCGCCGGCGAGACTTTCGAGGTGCTGGAGACCATCTCGCTCGCGATGCTGGAGGACGATGTCGAGCGCGCCTGGCTCGACAACCGGCTGCACGACCTCGTCCCACCCACGCCCCGCCCCGTGGCCGAGGTCGCGCCCGGCGCCGGCGTGCTGGCGGTCACCGCCCTGCCGGGCGAGACCGGCGCGGCGCTGGCGGGCGAGGCGATCGCGGCCCGCCATGCGCGACCCTGCCTGTTCAGCGCGCTGCTCGACGGTCAAGAGAGGCTGCTGGTCTCGAATGGCCTGCCGACTGCCGACGACGGGCTGGCGCTGATCACGCTCGCCTCGCCGGTCTGGGGCAACCCGGCAGCCGAGAGCCTTGGCGACACGCTCGCCGATCCCGTGGCCGATATCCTGAGCGGGGGCCGGCTATGACCCTCGGCATCGATGGCATGCGCTACAGCGCGAAGACCCATATCGGCTCGGTCCGCAACCTGAACGAGGACGCAATCATCTCGATGCCCGAACTGGGTGTCTGGGCGGTGTCCGACGGCATGGGCGGGCATGCGGCAGGCGATTTCGCGAGCCATGCGGTGACCGGGCAGTTGGCCACCCTGCCACCCGGGCTGGAGCCGGGACAGCTGATGCATGCGACCCGCGAGGCGATCTTCGACGCCCATATCGAGATCGCAACCGAAGCCCATCGCCGGGGCGGCGTCACCATCGGCGCCACGGTCGTGGCGCTGATCGTGTCGGGCAACCATTTCGTGTGCTTCTGGGTCGGCGACAGCCGGCTCTACCGCCTGCGCGAGGGTGCGCTGGAGATGATGAGCACCGACCACTCGCTGGTGGCCGAGCTGGTGGAAGCCGGGCAGTTGACCTGGGCCGAGGCCGAGAAGCATCCGAAGGCCAACGCCATCACCCGCGCCGTGGGCGTCGGCCATGAGCTGGAGATCGACAAGCGCCGCGGCGACGTCATGCAGGACGACAAGTTCCTGCTCTGCTCGGACGGCCTGACCCGCTATGCCGACGAGGACATGCTGCGCCACGTGCTGATGACGACACCGGTCGAGACCGTCTGCGATCGGCTGATCCGCGTCGCCCTGGCCGGCGGCGGCGCCGACAACATCAGCGCCATCGTCGTCCAGATCCCCTGATCAGATGCCCTGACCAGACCCACTGACGCCCGCCCGATGGTGGGGCGGCAGCTGTCACCCCGGCCCGACACAAGACGCCGGCTGGCCCCATGACCGCTGGCGCCGGGCTGGGCGCAGCCGTCCGGCGCGGGGTCATTCCTCCGTCGTGGTGAAGAACTCGCGGCTGACGACGAACTCGGTCGTCTCCGCCCGGGTCAGCGCACCGACCAAATCATCCAGGAACAGCGAGGCCGTATCGTTGCGCGGCAGCATCGCGTCCAGGAACTGGCGCGGGCTGGCGACCGCCACAAGGATGTTCGTGCCGAAAGGCGGACCCACCAGGAAGCCGCGCTGGCCAACCTTCACGTCCGCGGCCGGGTAGAGGATGCGCACGCTGTAGTCGTCGCCGTCGCTTTCGCCCGCGCGGTCGACCCGGTTCTCGGGCCGGTCCTTGTAGGGCAGCAGGTGGATCACCTTCTCGGTGTTGCCGTCCACATAGAAGACATAGAGGAAGGCGTCGGCATAGTCGGGCGAGACCTGCAGATCCACGACCGGGTTCTCGCCGGCGACGAACTGCCCGGCATCCGGGCCACCGTCCTTCTGGCCATAGCTGAAGGAGAAGGTGAGCTTCGGCGAATTGGCCTGCGGCATCAGCCGCTCGACCTTGCAGACCAGTTCGCTTGCCACGGTGAAGTCGCTCTCGACGCTGCGCTCGGGGTCGAGTGCCGCAAGCGCCGCCTCCAGCGCGCTCGCCTGATCGGCCGAGGCGACCGGGCCCGACACCACGATCGGCGCGCCGGGCGGCAGCGGATCGGGGCCCTCGAACAGCAGCGGGCCGCAATTCGCGGCGGCCGTCGCGCGCACCATGTCGACCCGCGGCAGTGGCTGCGGGGCCAGCTCGACCTGCCAGTCGAGGCTGACCGAGCGGATGCCGGAGATGTCGGTGACCCGCTCTTCCACCATCGCATAGGCGACGCGGTCGGGTGCCGTTCCCCGCAGCACGACGTCGGTGTCGGCGACGCTCAGCGACCAGTTCTGCAACAGCCGCGCGGCACCGGCGAGTTCAGTCACCGCGACGGTCCAGTCCTCGTTCGGCAGCCCGGCCGCGGGCGTCAGCGTGCCCTCGACCGCCACACCATCCAGCGCCTCTTCGACATCGGCCCTGAGCGCCACGGCCGCCGCCTCGCTGGGCGCATTGCCGGCAAGCGAGGCGCCGGCGTCGTCGACCTGCAAGGAGAACTCGTAGGGATCGGCCTCGGGCAGCGCCGGCTCCAGCAGCATGGGCGTGACGAAATAGGCGGCCGCACCGATCGCGCCCAGCCCGACGATCCCCAGTACCAGGCCGACACCGCCCGACTTCTTTGCGGGCTGAGGCGCGGGCGCCGGCTCGGGCACTTCGCTCGCCGCCGGGCGCATCGGCTGGGCGGCGCCACCCGCGCCGGCGATCATCGTCTTCTCGGCGCCGCCGCCCGCTAGCAGCGCGTCGATCTCGCCATCGTCGCCCAGGCCGTCGATCAGCACCATCACCGCCTCGGCCGTTGCCGGGCGGTCGTCGCGCCGCGGCTGCAACAACGCCTCGACCAGCGGACGAAGGGCACCGGGCACGCCGCTGGTGTCGGGCGCCTTGCGCTTCATCTCGACGACCTGCGCCAGCGTGCGGCCTTCGCCCAGCCCCTTGCCCTGCGAGGCGGCCAGCAGCGTCGCGCCGAGGCTGTAGAAGTCCGACCGGCTGTCCAGCGGCTCCTCGTTCAGCTGCTCGGGGCTGGCATAGCTGGGCGTGCCGGCGAAGCCTGCGATCAGCGTCGCGCCGGTGTTCGTCGTGTCCTTGGCGATGCCGAAATCGATCAGCGTGGCCTGGGCCGGATCGCCGCCACGCAGGATCACGTTGGCCGGGGTCAGATCGCGGTGCAGCACGCCCTTGCCATGGGCCATGCGCAACCCGTCGACGACGCGGCGCGCGATCGCCATCAGCTCGGCCACCGGCACAGGACCGCGGCGCAGGCGGGCCTGCAGGCTGTCGCCCTCAATGTACTCCATCACGAGGAAGAACAGCTGCGCGCCGTCTATGTTGGTCTTGAGGAGGTCGTAGTAGCGCACCACGGCGGGGTGGACGATCTCGTGCAGCGCATCGGCCTCGCGCTGCATCAGGCCAACCAGCGTTTCGTCGGCCGCGAATTCGCGTTTCAGCAGTTTGATGGCGACGATCCGGCCGGTAGCGGTGTTCCGGGCCCGATAGACCTCGCCCGTGCCGCCCTCGCCCACGAGACCCAGGACCTCGTAGGTGTGGTTCAGGATCGTTCCGTCGGGCAGCTGGCCCTGTCGCCCAATGCTCATCGCCTGTCTCCCGATGCGCCTGCGCCCGGCATCACGCGCGCGCAGCCACGGTCGTCATGTCAGCGCGCCCGATCGGCGCGTCCGCAGCCCGCGCCGTTCAGCCAGCCGCTGCACCGAGGCGCCGCTCGGCATCGCCGATCACGACGAAGGCGCCCCAGAACAGCGGGTCGGAGGTCTCGCGCGTCGTCCTGAGGCTCGCCTGCGCCGCGCGCAGGGCCGCGGCCATGGTCTGGCCGTCCGTCAGCCCCGCATAGAAATCGGCCACGATCTGGGCGGTCACGGCATCGCCGACGGGCCAATGCGATGCGACGACGGCCGAGGTGCCGGCGTCGAAGAACGCCCGCGCCAGGCCCGACAGCGCCTCGCCGCCCGAGGCGTTGAAGTCGTCGTCCAGCGCGCCCGCGGTATCGCAGGCCGACAGCACGACGAGATCGGCGTTGAGATCGAGCCGCCGGATCTCGACATCGGTCAACAGACCGTCCGAGCCCGCGACGCCCTCGGCCGAGACCGACAGTGCGGGTCGGCGGACGCAGTCGCCCGTCGGCAGGATGCCGTGGGTCGCGAAATGCAGAACGCCGAAATCGGCCAATGCGCCGGCGGCCGAGGCCTCGGCGATGCGCACCTCGGTGAAGTCCTGCCCCTCGATGATCTGGGTGCGCGCGGGTCCGAAGGTCTGGCGGATGGTCTCCAGTTCCAGCTTCGTGCCCTCAAGCGGCGGAAGCTGGGCGATCGCCTCGGCGATCGGCGCGCATTCGTCGGGCAGGAATGAGGTCTCGAGGATCGTCGGCACGTCTGCGCCAGGCTGGAAATCGCCGAAGGCGATGACCGGCCGCGGCTCGCTCGACCGGGCGCCGGCGTCGCGCAGGTCCACGAGGTTGCGCGGCGCGGGCACATAAGAGACCGCATAGGCCGCCGACAGCCAGGACACGTCGGTGAAGTCGTCGAGCCGCGCGAGATCGGACAGCGCGCTCCGCTCGGTCGCCAGCACCTCCATCGGCAACGCGGTCAGCGCGTCCGACAGCGAGAACACCAGCCGCTCGGCGCCCGCCAGCGCGGCTTCGACCGGCTCCAGATAGGCCTCGTACAGGCGGTAGCTCTGGTTCGGCGCATAGATCAGCTGGAAGCGCACGATCTCGCGCAGGGCGCCGACGATCTCGCGCGTCTCCTCGACCGTGAGACCGTCGAGGGTCTGCATCGTCACGCCGTCGCTTCGCACCACGAAGACCAGGCTCTCGGGATCGCCGACAACGATCTGGACATAGGCCTCATCCGCAGCCAGCACGCGCTGCACGTCCGACAGCGCGGCCTCGCCCGACAGGCGGTCGAAATAGTCCGGGTCCAGCGTGTTAATACGCTCGATCGCCGCCTCCTCGCGCGCCTGCGCATCCTCGAAGCGCCGCTCGACCTCATCCAGCAGGGCGGGCGTGGCGAGGCCCGAGCGGCCCTCGACCAGCAGCTTCTGCGCCACCACGATCGACAGGTCCTCGACCGCGCGGTTGTATTCGCGGATCGCGGTGGCCAGCGCGCCCGTGCCCTCGGACCGTGCCGCGGCCGCCAGCGAGATCGAGGAGGCGGTGACCTCGCTCCGCACCACCTGCGCGTCGCGGAACAGCTGCGCCACTAGCGCGTCGCGGCGCGCGGGCTGGGCTGCGATCACCCGGCGCACGGTTTCGACATAGGGATGCAGCAGGTCGTAGGACACGCGCACGGGCGTGCGCTGCAGGATGGCGAAGCCGTCCTCGAAGGCGGCCAGCGCGGCATCGTCGCGGCCGAGCGAGGCGAGCACGCTGCCCCGCACCGCCTCGGCCCGGCCCATCAGGGCCGAGCGCTTCATGTCCTCGCCATAGTTGCCGACGGCGGTATCGATCTGGGCCAACGCCTCGTCGCTGCGCCCGAGCGCCAGCAGGGCCTCGGCGCGTGTGACCTGAAAGCGCGGCACATAGCTCGACGCGGCGCCGTCTACGGGCGAGACGCGGGCCAGCGCCTCGTCGATGG
>JBCCSW010000271.1:0-5849 GCA_039199465.1 Pseudomonadota bacterium | reverse complement strand
TTCAGGAAGGTAATATCGGCCTGATGAAGGCGGTCGATAAGTTCGAGTATCGCCGCGGCTACAAGTTCTCGACCTATGCCACCTGGTGGATCCGCCAGGCGATCACCCGCTCGATCGCTGACCAGGCGCGCACGATCCGCATCCCCGTGCATATGATCGAGACGATCAACAAGCTTGTCCGTACCGGTCGGCAGATGCTGCACGAGATCGGCCGGGAGCCGACGCCAGAGGAACTGGCGGCCAAGCTGCAGATGCCGCTCGAGAAGGTCCGCAAGGTGATGAAGATCGCCAAGGAGCCGATCAGCCTCGAGACGCCGATCGGCGACGAAGAAGACAGCCAGCTCGGCGATTTCATCGAAGACAAGAACGCCGTCCTGCCCCTCGACAGCGCGATCCAGGCCAACCTGAAGGACACGACGACCCGGGTCCTCGCCAGCCTGACCCCGCGTGAGGAACGTGTCCTGCGGATGCGTTTCGGTATCGGCATGAATACCGACCATACGCTTGAGGAGGTCGGCCAGCAGTTCTCGGTCACGCGCGAGCGTATTCGCCAGATCGAAGCCAAGGCGCTGCGCAAGCTGAAGCATCCGAGCCGTAGCCGAAAGCTCCGCAGCTTCCTGGATCAGTGATCGACGGGGCGGTGGGGCGCGATGCCGCCCCGTTCACGCGGTAAATGCCGTAATTTTGCCGCGTCGCGGCATAGAACCTTCCATAAGGGAACGGCGCTAAGTTATTGCGATTGACATGGATCCAGGCCGAAGGGCGCACCATGTCCTCGCAGTGTTGTGCATCGAGCCAAGTGGTTTGGACAGACGATCATGCTCGCGCGTATCGAAAGACGCACTCGTGAGAGCTTGGCCCGGCGGGAGCACTTCGCGGCCATCCTGCCGCTTCGCACCCCCTATATCCCCAATGTCGAGGATCTGGCCGGGCGCATCGAGAAGGTGATCGAAGGCTCCGGCGCCAAGGTCCTGCTGCATCCCGATCAGCGCAAGGTCGAGGCAGCGCTGTCCGGCCGCGAGGACGACAGCGAGAGTTTCGCCACCGGCTTCGCCCGCAGCCTGACCGAGAGCATTACGGGCGGGCGCGAGGTGCGTCTGCCGGGCGGCCTGCGCATCGGCTCGGGCACGACCAACACCCGCATGCTGTTTCTGGTGATCGACCATGTCGGCGTCTGGATCGCCGCCGGCGATGGCGAGATGGAGCATCGCGGTAAGCTGGCACCCTGGGTCAACGGCGATCTGTGGCCGGCGGGCGTGGGCGAGATCGGGCGCCATCGTGCCTGGATCGAGATCTGCGACCTCGGCTTCATGCGTGATCGTGGCGTCGCCCGGCTGGACCGCGCGTTCAATCGTGCCGCCGCGGTGACGGCTGCTGCCTCGGCTGTGGCAGCGGCGACCGATCCGCTCGCCGTGCTCTGGTATCCCGCCAAGAACGCCCTGCCGGTCGAGGCCTTCGAGGAGCAGGTGGGCGAGGTCGTCGCCGGCCGTGCGCCGCTCGCGATGTGGTTGCGCTACCTGCATATCAGGCCGGACGAAGAGGGCCTGAACGAGGGCATCGTGACCAAGGGCCTGGCCCCGTTCTGCGATCACGAGATCGAGGTTCTGCCGAGCACGCTTGGCCGGAAAGAGGCGCGCGCCGCCGCCTTTGAGTTCGCGCGTCTGGTGGTCGACAGCGGCACCGAGCCGCGAACGGGCATGCTGCTGACGCCGTCACGCAACCACACCGCGGTGGTGCGGGTCGGCGAGAGCCAGATCCACAAGGGCCATCAGGTCTATGAGTTGACCGTGCAGCAGCGCACCGCGCAGCGCGCGTGAGCGGGTCGCCGCCGGTGGCGGAGGACGGTACGCAGCGCCCCAGCGTCGCGATCGCCGGCGGCGGGGTCGCGGGGCTCGCAGCCGGCATCGCGCTGGCCCAGCTCGGCTGGCAGGCCCGCGTCTTCGAAAGACGGCCTGCCGAGGGCGTTGGCGCCGACGCCGGTCACACCGACACCGACGACACGTCAGACGACACGTCCGACGCTGGGGCGGGCATCCAGATGAGCCCGAACGCCAGCCGGTGCCTCAGCCAGCTCGATGCCCTGGATCGGGTGCGTGCCGCAGGCGTCGCGCCGCAGGCAGCGGTCCTGCGCGACGGGCGATCTGGCAGCATCGTGTACCGCGCGCCGCTGGCAGCGGCAGCGGAAGCACGATGGGGGGCCCCCTACCTCCATATCCACCGCGCCGACCTCGTCGCAGCGCTGCGAGACGCAGCGCGTCGCGCGGGGGTCGATCTGGTCGCCGGCACGACGGTCGAGCGCTGGTCGGCAACTGGGCCGGGTGTGACGCCGCAGCTTGCGTCGGCCGATGGCGCCACCTCGCCACCTGGCCATGCCGGTCCCTACGACCTGCTGCTGATCGCCGACGGCGCCGGGTCGCGCCTGCGCGAACGGCTTGGCCCGACCGAGCCGCCGCGTTTCACCGGGCAGACCGCCTGGCGCGCGCTGGTGCCGGCCGACACGCCTGGGAACACGCCTGGGAACACGCCCGAAAACACGCCTCAGAACAAGCCCGGCCACGCGCCCGGCCTCGCCATCCCGCATGACGCGACCGTCTGGGCGGCGCCCGGCCGCCATGTCGTCACCTACCGCGTCCGTGCGGGCCGCATGATCAACCTCGTCGCTGTGGAAGAACGCACGCGCTGGACCGAGGAAGGCTGGCATATCGACGGTGACCCGGCCGAGATGCGCCGTGTTTTCGCCGATATGGCGCCGCCGGTGCAGGGCCTGATGGCCGCGGTCCGCAGCGTGCGGTTCTGGGGCCTCTACGATCGCCAGCAGCCCAAGCGCTGGTCCGACGGCGCCGTGGCCGTGATCGGCGATGCCTGCCACCCGATGCTGCCCTTCATGGCCCAGGGTGCCGCCATGGCGCTGGAGGACGCTGTCGCCCTGGCGCGGCATGTCGGCGCCAGGCGCGGCGATGCGCTGGCGCCGGCGCTGGCTGCGTGGGCGGGCGAACGTGGCCCACGCGTCGCCCGCGTCGCCCGCACGGCGCGGGAGAACGGTGTGATGTTCCACCGGAGCGATGGCCTACGCCGCCGGCTCTCGCATGGGCTGATCGCGACGGTCAGCCGTCTCGCGCCTGCACTGGCTGCGGGCCAGCTCGACTGGCTCTACGGCTATGACGCGGTCAATGGCTGCCCTGCGCGGGGGTGATCTTGGCCTTTCGCCGGCTCTCGCGCACGGCGATGTACAGCGTGGCCGCGATGATGATCGCACCGCCCAGAAGCGTCGCGCCATCAGGGATCTCGTCGAACAACAGCCAGCCGGCGATGCCGACGGTGATGAGCCGCAGATAGGTGAATGGCGCCAGGAAGCCCGCATCGCCGATGGCATAGGCGCGAATATCGGCATAGCTGCGGATCGAGGACGCCACGACGACCACCCCGATCAGCAGCCAGACGGCAATCCCGTCCGGCATGCTCCAAAAGAACAGCGCCGGCGGCAGGGTCGTGAAGGCGACCAGCACGCTGGAGGAGAAATAGACCGCATCCGACCCGTCCCGGTCGCTCGCCATTCGGCCGATCACCAGGCAGAAGCCGAAGCAGAAGGCCGAGCCGATCGCGGCCAGCATCGCAGGCTCTCCGCTGCCGATCCCGGGGCGCAGGATGACGAGCGTGCCGAGAAAGCCCGCCGACACGGCGCTCCAGCGCCTCAGGCCGACCCTCTCGCCCAGCAACACGACCGCGGCCACCGTGGCGAAGACCGGCGCCAGAAAGAACAGGACCGAGGCCGTGGCGATCGGCATATGCGCGATGGCGTAGAACCCGCCGTTGAGCGCGCCCGTCAGCGCGAGGGCCCGGATGACGTGCAGCGGCCAGGCCGTAAAGCGGATCGGCCGCGACCCAGTGGCAGGGCGCAGGATGCGCGGCAGCAACAGCAGTGCCGGCACGACCGCGAGGGCCGAGCGCAGGAAGGCCAGCATCACCGTATGCACATCGGCCGACGCCTCGCGCACGCCCAGCGTCATGCCGGTCGCGCCGACGACCGAGGCCAGCATCCAGAGCGCGCCGACGGCGTTGGGGCCGAGCCGCGTGGCGGGCGCGCCGGTCAAGTCTGCGGTCTCGATCGTGGGGCGGGGCATTGGGACGACTCTGTCGGCGAGCCCCCTTCTACCATCCGCCGCCCGACCGGGTTACAGGAAGATGTCGACGGCGCGGGCGCCGAGGGAGGATCGCGATGCGGCAGGCTGGGCCGGCCATCCGAGCGGCAGTCATCGTGCTGGCCGCGACCCTCCTGCAGATTGCGGCACCCGCGCCGGGGCGCGCGCAGGATCTCGGCGACCTGCTGCGCCAGTGCTCCAGCCCCAGCCTGTCGGCGGCGGAGGCGCTGCGCCTCTGCGATCTGGCGGCCGAGGCAGGGGCGGATCGGCTGAGCGACGCCAATCGCGCCCGCGTCGCCTTCAATGCCGGGGTGGCGGCGCTTGATCTCGGGCGGCTGAGTATCGCGCGGGCGCGGCTGGACCGTGCGGTGGCGCTTGATCCCTCGATGGCGGCCGCGCGCGTCAGCCGTGCCCAGGTGCTGGAACGCCTCGGCGATGCCGAGGCGGCGCTTGAGGATTATGGTATCGCGATCGCGCGCGATCCCGCGTCCGCCGCGCCCTATCTGGCACGAGGCCGGCTGCTGACACGTCTTGGCCAACCCGCCGAGGCGGTGGCCGATTTCGACGAGGCGCTGTCGCGCGAGGGCGACTGGGCGGCGAGCTATCTGGGTCGTGGCCGTGCGCTGATGATGCTGGGCCGGGTCGAGGCGGCCGAGGCCGATTTCAGCGCCGTGATCGCGCGGGCGCCGCGGGATGCCGCGGGCTGGCTCGGCCGGGGCGAGGCGCGGGCCTTGCAGGGCGCGCCATCGGCCGCGAACGATCTGGACCGCGCCGTGGCCCTGTCGCCGGAATGGGGTCTGCCGCTCCTGGTGCGCGGGCGCTATCGCCAGTCGCGGGGCGACACCGAGGCCGCGGACGCCGATTTCATGCGGGCCTGGGAACTCGGCATGCGCGCGCCCGATCTTGAGGCGCGGATCCGCGCCCTTTCGGGCGGCTGATCCGCCCCACCTCCGAGACGCGCGTCAGAGCTTCGGCCTGCGGTGCCCTGAACCCGTTCTGACGTTACGGCCACTCATCTTGGAAGGCGGCCTGCGCCGTCCGATATGAACGAGAACGTCGGCAGCGTGCTGGAGGTGGCGACCATGAGACGGAGCGGATCGACATCATCGCTGACCGCGGCGCTTGCGGCGGTGTTTGGCCTGGCGGCCTGCGTGTCGACCGGAACGCCCACGGGCAGTGCGACGGTGGACGAGAGCTTCAGCCGCTCGGCCGGCGTGTTCTCGACGGGCACGTCGATCGATGTCGCCCTGAAGGTCCAGCAGGCCGGACAAAACCTCGCCGTCTGCGGTGCCTGGGGGCCGCGCCACATCACCGGCGAGACGCGCCGACTGATCCGGACGGCGGCCGCCACGGGTTTTGTCTTGGTGGACGGCCGGGCGGTGCTGGCCGACATCACCAATTTCCCGAATGTCGGGGAGGACACCGCGCTCCTCGGGGCCACGGCACGCTGTCTCGCCACCGACCGTGCCTGGCAGCCGGGCCTGGAAGCCGCGCGCGCCGAGGCGCGCTTCGCCCCGCAAAGCTATGATTTCGAACCGGATAACACCGGCGTGCGGTTTCGGACGGCGCGCTGATACGGGCGCTGGCCCACATCCCGAAGTGACACAAAAGATCATCTTCGTGCCCGTTTCTCGCCTTGGTTGCAGGTAAAATCATCGATGACGCGGGGGAACGGAGACGTTCATGGGGGATCCGCGCAGTCGGCCCGTC
>JBCCSW010000270.1:0-5872 GCA_039199465.1 Pseudomonadota bacterium | reverse complement strand
CTATCGCCGTCTCGCTCATCGCATCACTCCTGCCCGCGCCGCCTGCTTGTCGAGGCAGGCGGGGTTAGACGATCGACCGGGCATTGGGAAGGGCTGCGTGGGAGCGATCAGTGGCCGCCGCCGCCTGCCTCAAAGGCCTGCTTCTGCGCTTCGGTCGCCTCGGTCTGATAGCGCGCGCGCCAGGTGTCGTATGGCATGCCGTAGACGATCTCGCGCGCTTCGGCCTTGTCCAGCGCGCCGCCGGCGTCGGCCACCGCCTCCTGATACCAGCGCGACAGGCAGTTCCGACAGAACCCCGCGAGGTTCATCAGATCGATGTTCTGCACATCGGTGCTTGCGCGCAGGTGGTCGCGCAGCCGGCGGAAGACGGCGGCCTCGATCTCGGTCTCGTTCAGGGACGAACCATGGGCGTTGGGCTGATCGTTCATCACTTCCTCCGTTATCGCCGGCCGCACCCGGACTTGTCGTCAGTCACATCCTGCCGTCTCGCCCGCGGGCGCAGCATGTCGCCCGCCAGTACGAGGTCGATGACCACGATCCCGACGCGCAGCACGCCCACCGCAATATCGGCAATCATCTGTCGGCCCTTCTGCACCTTGAGGCGCGTGATCAACGCGCGCCCAGACCGCGACATAGGATCAGGCAGGCGATGGCGCCAGAAGCCCGGCACAGGCCGGCGGCAACGCGACGCGCAGCGCGCGGTCCAGATGCGCGGCCCAGGCACCCTGCATCGCCTCGGTCGCGATCAGGTCGTTGCGGATCTCGACCAGGACATTGGCGATGCCGCGCGCCGTGCCGTGGCGCCACATGCAATCGCCCTCCAGCGCACCGGTATAGGGCTGATTATCCCCTACGATCGGCGCAGCACCGTCGGGACCGGGACCCAGTGCCTCGAGCGCGCGATAGAGCGGCTCGGCCACGCGCAGGTCCGGACCATAGAGGAGACCGGTCTGCCAGGGGCGCAGATGCCTGCCTTTCAGCTGCGGCGTAAACGAGTGGATTGAGATCAGCACCGGCACCTCGCCCGCCGCGAGCACCTCGTCGATCACACTATCGATCGCGTGGTGATAGGGGCGGTGGTAGGCCTCCAGGCGTTCGGCGACGACCGCATCGTCGACAGCGCGATTGCCGGGGATGATCGTGCCGTCGTAGAGGCGCATGACGAGCGTCGGATCGTCCTCGCCCCGGTTGGGATCGATCACCAGGCGCGAGAAGGTGGTCAGCACGGCCGGCGCGCCGAGCAGGCCGGCCAGCGCCAGCACCGTGCCGCGGGCGCCGGGATCCCAGGCGATGTGCCGGGCCATGTCCGCCGCCTCGATCCCGAGCGTGATCCCCGGCGGCACCGTGTTGGCGGCATGATCGCAGAGCACGATCGCCCGCCAACCGGTCGACGGCGGACCGGGCGTGCCGGGCACCCGCTGAACCGGGCCCGACCATGCCTTGCTGCCGTCAGCCATCACGCGTCCTCCGCCTTGCGCGCGCCGGCGGTACCGACGCCTCGTCGCCATCCCGGGTATCAGACCCTAGGCGCAGTCCGAACAGCAGGTTTCGCCGATCGCCGTGCCCAGCCGCGAATTCCCGGTGAGCGAGATCTTTGGGCGTGAGGTCTGGGGGCGTGAGGTCTAAGGGCGCGAGGTCTAGGAGCACGAGATCTAACGGTAGCGGTCTCGGCCTTGAATGCCGCTTGGCGATAAGGATGATCGCCTCGCAACGAAAAGGGGAGCCCATGCGCCGCAATCGTAACGTTCGGATCGTCGCCACCGTCGGCCCTGCCTGTTCCTCGCGCGCCATGCTGCGCCAGATCTTCGAGGCCGGCGTCGACGTGTTCCGGCTGAACATGAGCCATGGAACGCATGCCGACCAGGCCGAACGCGTGCAGTTGATCCGCGATATCGAGCATGAGATGGAGCGGCCGATTGCGATCCTGGGCGATCTGCAGGGGCCGAAACTGCGCGTCGGCCAGTTCGCCGACGGCCCGCACCGGTTGGAGATCGGGCAAGCCTTCCGCTTCGATCTGGACGAGCGCGCGGGCGACACGACGCGCGTGTACCTGCCCCATCCCGAGATTTTTGCCGCGTTGAAGCCCGGTGCGCATCTATTGGTCAACGACGGCAAGGTGCGCGCCATTGTCCGCGATTGCGGACCCGACTTCGCCGAGTGCGAGATCGAGGTCGGTGGCGAGATCTCGAACAACAAGGGGGTGAACGTACCCGACGTCGTGCTGCCGCTCGCCGCGCTGACCGACAAGGACCGTGCCGATCTGAGCTTCGTGCTGGATCAGGGGGTCGACTGGCTCGCCCTCAGCTTCGTGCAGCGCCCCGAAGACGTGCTGGAGGCGCGGGAACTGATCGGCAACCGCAAGGTCGCGATCATGGTGAAGATCGAGAAGCCGGCAGCGGTGCAGCGCTTCGACGAGATCCTGGACGTGGTCGACGGCGTGATGGTCGCGCGCGGCGATCTGGGCGTGGAGATGGACAATGCCGACCTGCCGCCGATTCAGAAGCGGCTGGTGCGCAAATGCCGTGCCGCGGCCAAGCCCGTGGTGGTCGCGACGCAGATGCTGGAGAGCATGATCTCAAGTCCCGTGCCCACGCGGGCCGAGGTGACCGATGTCGCCAATGCGATCTATGAGGGCGCGGACTGCGTGATGCTCTCGGCCGAGAGTGCGGCAGGCGCATATCCCGCCGAGGCGGTTGCGATGATGGACCAGATCGCCCGACGGGTTGAGGGCGAGGAACTGCACCGCCAGATCATCGAGGCAGCGCGCGAGATCGACCGCACCTCGGTCGCCGATGCGATCACCGCAGCCGCGCGCGAGGTGGCGGAGGCGACGGCGGTCAAGGCGATCGCCTGCTTCACCCATTCCGGCACCACCGCCAGCCTGATGGCGCGCGAGCGCCCCGGCGTGCCGATCATCACGCTGACCCCGATCCGCGAGACCGCGCGCCGGCTCTGCATGACCTGGGGGCTGCACAATGTGATCGGTGAGCCGGTGGACCGCTTCAAGCTGGCCGTCGTCTCGGCCGTGAGGGCCGCCAAGCGGGACGGCTTTGCCGTGGAGACGGACAAGATCGTGGTCACCGCCGGCGTGCCGTTCAACATGGCGGGCACCACCAACATTTTGCGCGTCGCCCCCTGCGACGAGAAGGCGATCTACGAGGGCTCGGCCGAGTTCTGAGCCTTGGGCAACGGCGCGCCGCATCGCCGGACGACCGAGCGCTGAGGAGCCGTGGCTCACCCACAGCCCGTCTCTCCTTCTGCCGCCTCAGCACACCACGTCGGTGCCGGATAGGGTGTTTGGGGATGCCGATGCGCGCATGCCCTCGGGCTTGGCTGGGCAGCCCGTCGGTGCCTGCGGCGGCGATAGGTGGCCCGTTTTGGAATGAGACCAAAGACCGGTGACCGGAAATCGCCCCGGGTCGTGAAACGCGACGCCCCGCGCCCCCGAAAGCGTGGATGGCGGCACGCTGAACGTGCATGGCCGCCAGCCTCGCAACCTAAGGGAGGGCGCAATGTCCACCACAACGACTTCGACCGATCCGATCGCCACCATCGCTGCGAATGACGGGCGCTTCGACATCCTCGTCGCGGCACTCGGCGCGGCTGAGCTGGCCGCGACCTTCGCCGAACCCGGCGATTTCACGGTCTTCGCGCCGACGGACGACGCGTTCCGGGCACTGGCCAGCGATACGCTCGGCCTCGACATCGACGGGCTGGACGATGCCGGCGTGGCCACGGCGTTGGTCGATGCCGTCGGCGTCGATCTGCTGACCACCGTTCTGCTGTTCCATGTGCGCGCCGGGGCGCAGACGGTCGCCGAACTGCAGGCGGAAGGCAGCGTGGACACCCTGGTAGGATCGAGCTTCACGGTCGATGGCAACCAACTCATCGATGCAGATCCCGAGGTCGAGGACCCGGAATTCGTGGAGGGCGCCACCGACATCCACGCCAGCAACGGCATCATCCAGGCCATCGACCGCGTGCTGCTGCCGATCGATCTGGCCGAGGCCAATGCCCAGCCGACGATCGCCGATATCGCCGGCGGCAACGACGCGTTCGAGGCGCTGGTGGCTGCGCTGACGGCGACCGGCCTGCTGCCGCTGTTCACCGATCCGTCGAACGACTTCACCGTCTTCGCGCCGACCGACGATGCGTTCCGTCAGCTCGCCGAGGATCTGGGCCTCGACACCACCGGGGTGTCCGATGCCGATCTTGCCGGGCTGCTGGTCGATGCGCTGGGCGAGAGCTTCGTGACCGACGTCCTGCTCTATCATGTCAAGCCGGGCGGGTCGGAGCTGGCGGAGCTGCAGGCGGCGCGCGTCGTCGAGACCGCACTGACCGACGGTCTGATCGCCATCGACGGCACGACGCTGGTCGATGCCGATCCCGACGCCGAGAACCCGCAATTCATCGCGGGGCTGACCGATATCGAGGCCAGCAATGGCGAGATCCAGGCGATCGACCGCGTATTGCTGCCGGTCGATCTCGATCCGGTCTCCAGCAGTGTCGAGGTCGGCAGCTTCTTCGGCGACGACGTGCAGCGCGGCGGCGCGGCGAGCGATGCGTTCTTCGGCTTCTCGGGCGATGACGTGCAGCTTGGCGGCGCGGGCGACGACGTCATCCTCGGCAATCGCGGCGACGACCTGATCTTCGGCGAGGCGGGCGACGACCTGCTGCGCGGTGGGCGCGGCGACGACACGATCGTCGATGGCGCAGGCGACGATGTCGTGCGCGGCGGGCGGGGCAACGACACCCTGATCGCCGGCGCGGGCGACGACGTCTTCCGCGGCGGCTTCGGCGACGACACCTTCGATTTCTCGACCCTCGAAGGGCACAACGTCGTGCGCGACTTCCGCGACGGCGACACCCTCATCCTGTCGGCCGAGACGTTCGAGAGCGCGGCAGCCGTCATCGCAGACGGGGATACGATCGGCCGCGGGCTGCTGATCGAGGGCGAGGAGGGCAGCGTCTTCGTCAACCGCGCCTTCGCGCTGGACGAGAGCGACATCCTGCTGGTCTGACGCCTCGACACCGACGACGGGAAAGCCCTGCAGGGCTTTCCCGGGCCCGCCTCAGGCCGCGCGGCGGCGCGGACGACGACGGCGCCTGCGCGTGCGCTCCGCCTCCAACGAGACGGGTGCCTCGCCGCCCTGCCCTGCCGCGGCAGCCTTCTCGGTCGTGTCCTTCGCGGCCGCGGCCCGTGTCCGCGCCGGAGCCTCGGTGCCCGCGCCGCCGTTCTTGGCCGAGCCCTGCCCGACAGCCGGGGCCTTGCGACGTGCCGAGCGCCGTCGGCCGGATCTCGATCCCGGCGCCTTGTCCGCCGCGCGATCGTCGCCCGGGGCAAGGCGCTGGCGCGTCAGCTTCTCGACGGCGCGCAGCTTGTCGCGCTCCTCGGGCGAGCAGAGCGCGATCGCCACGCCCGTCTCGCCATTGCGCCCGGTGCGGCCGATGCGATGGACATAGGCCTCGGGCTCGTCCGGCATCTCGAACTGTACGACATGGCTGATGCCCGGCACGTCGATGCCGCGCGCGGCGATGTCCGAGGCGACCAGCACTCGCGTCACGCCCGAGCGGAACGCCGCGAGCGCCTTCTGCCGCGCGACCTGGGACTTGTCGCCATGGATCGCGGCGGCGGCGATGCCGTCGGTGCCCAGGTTCCTGGCAACCCGGTCGGCACCCCGCTTGGTGCGGGTGAAGACGATGGCGCGTTCCACCGCGGCACCTGACAGGATCTCGGCCAGCCGCGCTCGCTTGGCGGTATGCTCGATCAGCTCGACCGACTGCTCGATCCGCTGCACGGTCTGGCCCGACCGCGCGACCTCGACCCGCACGGGCTCGGTCATCAGGCCAGCGGCCAGCGCCTCCACCTCGG
>JBCCSW010000269.1:0-5879 GCA_039199465.1 Pseudomonadota bacterium | reverse complement strand
ATGGCAGGCAGCGGTGCCTTGCGCTCCGCCAACGTGTCCTTGACGCCATGGCAGGCAGCGGTGCGAAGGTCAACTTCGTGAAGACCCATAACGCCCGCACCAAGGCCTTCGGTATCGATCTGATCCCGGATCACATCACGCGTTCGGCAGTCTATATCCTGCGTCATCCGTTCGATGTCGCGATGTCCTATGCTCGCCACTACGCCGTCACACCCGATCAGGCCCTTCAGGCGATGACCAAACCGACACACGTCATCGCCGGCGACCGGGCGGCGGTCCCGCAGTATCTTGGCGTCTGGGCCGAACATGTGAGGAGCTGGTCGCGCGCCCGTGGCTTTCCGGTCTTGATCATCCGCTACGAGGATATGCTTCGAGATCCTCGTGTCGTCTTTGCCAAGGTGTTGGAACATCTCGGCTTTTCGGTCGACGTCGAGCGCCTCGAGCGCGCTGTCGTCTTCAGCAGCTTCGACGAGCTGAAACGGCAGGAGGACGCGACCGGCTTCATCGAACAGTCAGCCAATGGCGGAGCCTTCTTCCACAGTGGTGGCGCAGGCACCTGGCAGGGCGCTATCGAGGCTGCTGCAGCCGCGCGCTTCAGCACGGCCTACGCCAAGACCCTGACCCACCACGGCTACACGGTATGAGCACGCCGCAGAGCGATCGCCGCATCATCTGGCTCGCCTCCTTCCCCAAGTCCGGAAATACCTGGATACGAAGCCTGCTGGCCCAGTACTTCCACCCCAAGGGCACCGCGCCCGATATCAATACCCTCCGTCGTTTCACGACGGGCGATATGCGCGTCGACTGGTACGCCCATGCGACCGGCCGCAACCCATTCGTCGCCAAGGGTTTCGAGGATTACCTGCAGGCCCGCGCGGTCACGATGCGCGCCATCGCCCGTTCCAAGCCGGGCGTGCATTTCGTCAAGACGCATTGCCAGGTGCGCAAGATTGGCGATGTCCACCTGATCCCGCCGTCCTGCACCGCGGGAGCTGTCTACATGATCCGCAATCCGTTCGACGTCGCGCAGTCCTATGCGCGCCATCTCGATATCTCCACTGCCGAGGTCGTTGAGGTCATGGCAGACCGCAAGGCGATGAACCGTTCGAAGGCCTACCTCGTCGAGGTGATCGGCCGCTGGGACGAGCACATCGCGTCATGGACCGGCGTTAAGGGCTTGCGCTGCCACGTGGTGCGCTACGAGGACATGATCGCCGACGCCACCGCAACCATCCGCACCCTGCTCGGGTTCCTGGAGCAGAAGATCGACGAGGGCCAACTGGCCCATGCCGTTGCCGAGACCAGCTTCGAGAAGCTGCGGCGCGAGGAGGCTGAGAAGGGCTTTATCGAGCGTCCGGGCCACATGAAGGCGTTCTTCGCCAAGGGCCAGGTGGGAAGCTGGCGGGATGAACTGACAGGCCGGGACGTCGCGAGTCTCCGCGCCGCCTTTCTGCCGACGCTGGAGCGTTGGTACCCAGATCTCGCCGCCGAAACAGCCGGCATCGGGGGCACGGTATGAGCGGTCTGCCGGATATCCGCTCGCGCGTCGTGGCATCGGCCCGAGCGGCCGACCGTGATCCCGCGGATGTCGAGCTGGTGGCCGTGTCGAAAGTGCAACCGCCCGAGCGGGTGGAGGCCGTTTTGGATGCAGGTCATCGCGTCTTTGGCGAAAACCGGGTGCAGGAGGCGGCTGGCAAATGGCCGCAATGGCGCGGCCGCTATCCCGATGTGACGCTGCACCTGATTGGCCCGTTGCAGACCAACAAAGTCCGCCAGGCGGTGGAGCTGTTCGACGTCATCCAATCGGTCGACCGGCCAAAGTTGGCCCGCAAGCTGGCCGAGGCGTTCGAGGAGACCGGCCGTGCGCTGCCGGTCTATCTGCAGGTGAACACGGGCGAGGAAGCGCAGAAGGCCGGTGTCCTGCCCGACGAGACCGACGCCTTCGTCGCGGAATGCCGTGGCCTGGGCCTTGAGATCCGTGGTCTCATGTGCATCCCGCCGCTCGACGAGGCGCCGTCGCTGCATTTTGCGTTGCTCGCCAAACTGGCCGAGCGCAATGGCCTCGATGGCCTGTCCATGGGCATGAGCGGCGATTTCGAGGAAGCGATCGCTCTCGGCGCCACATGCGTTCGCGTCGGAAGCGCGATCTTCGGGGCGCGCGACTACAGCTGAGGTGTCGGTCTAATCCGCCACGCGCCGCCAGAGCCGACGCATCAGGCCGTCAGATACCGGTGCGGCGCTCGGCGTGGTCACCGTCTCCACGGCAACGCCGCCCTCGGCCAGTAGCGCGGCGATCTCCGGTAGTGCCCAGGGCCCGGCGGCCAGCAACACGGCACGCTGGCCGTCGTTGGCGGCGCGCCGCAAAGCGCCGATCGCATCGCCAAGGGCAATCGGCGACAGCACCAGCCGCTCGGCATCACGGCGCGCCAGTTCCAGAACACCATCGACCACGTCGGGGTCATGCAGGATCAGGTCGGCGGACTGCAGTCGCGCCACGGCCCGAAGGGTCACCAGGTCTGCGGCCCCGTGGCTGACATCCAGCAGCGTGACGAGCCCGCCCTCATCGACCGCACCGCCGGCTGCGAGCGTGCGCTCGATCGCGGCCATGGCGCCGTCGCGATCGCCGCCGGTAAACAGCCGGCGCGGGCCTTCGAAGGCCCACTCCCAGAAAGCACGCCGCCGCGCCTTCGGCACGAAGCGCTCCACCCGGGGTCGAAGGCGCCCCGCCTCGGCCGCGAAGGTCCCCAGGGCTGGCTCCAGCAACGCCTCAAGCTGGGTCTTGATCTGACGGGCTAGGACCGGCGCTGCCCCCTCGGTCCCGATCGCCACGACCACCGGATCGCGGTCGACGATGGCGGGCGTCGTGACATCGCAAAGGTCGGGACGGTCGACGACGTTGACGATCACGCCCAGATCGCGCGCAACTGCCGAGATGGCAGCATCGGCGCCGGCACAGCCGGTGCAGATAAAGGCCAGCGCCGCGCCCTCGAAGGCCGCGTTGTCGACGACGCTTGGCACATGGGCGGCGCCGTCGGCGACGCGGGCTGCGATCTCCTCCTCAAGCTCGGCCGCCATGAAGACGAGATCGGCTTCGGTCTTGGCGGCAAGGCGCGCCTTCTGGGCGGCCTGCTCGCCGCCGCCGACGATCACGACCTTGCGTCCGGAGACGTTGAGGAAGAGCGGAAAGGCTTTCATGAGAGAGGGTATAGGTGCCGAAAGCCGCTGCGCAATGACGCCCGTGCCGATAAAGCGCCTCGCGGCGTCCCTGCCAGGCCTAGGACGCGTGGGACTTGCCCGTCGCGCTCCGCTCGGCCAAGCGCGGCCCGTACCGTCGTCCGGCGTGTCGGTGACTGGGCGAGGAGGCGAGGATCGGCGCGGACGGTCTGCTCCGGGCCCGCGGCAAGGTACTGCATAAAAAAACCCCGGCGGGGCGCCGCCGGGGCAGGTTGGCGGGGCGCCACCGCGCGCCCCACCTCGGGAAGACCGTCGATCGTTAGACGAACTGCGAGCCCGTGCCGAACTCCGGATAGGCCTCGAGGCCCAGCTCGGAGGCGTCGAGCCCGGCCAACTCCTCCTCCTCGGTGACCCGGATCCCGATGGTCATCGCGAGGACGAACCACAGCACCAGCGACACCGCGAAGACGAAGGCGCCCACGATCAGGATCGAGAACAGCTGACCGGTGAAGGAGGCATCGCCGTTCGTCAGCAGCACCGCCATCGTGCCCCAGATGCCGGCGAACAGGTGGACCGGGATGGCGCCCACGACATCGTCAAGCTTCATGCGGTCCAGCATCGGCACGGTGAAGACCACGATCACGCCACCGACGGCGCCGATCAGCGTCGCAACACCCAGGCCCGGCGTCAGTGGCTCTGCCGTGATCGACACAAGACCCGCGAGACCACCGTTCAGCACCATGGTCAGGTCGACCTTGCCATACAGCAGTTGCGTCGCGATCAGCGCCGCAATGGCGCCACCGGCCGCGGCCGTGTTGGTGTTGGCGAAGATCCTGCTGACATCGGCCACGTCGCCGACAGTGCCCATCGCAAGCTGCGAGCCGCCGTTGAAGCCGAACCAGCCGAGCCACAGGATGAAGACACCCAGGGTGGCAAGCGGAAGGTTCGAGCCCGGCATCGGTGCGATCTTGCCGTCGACATATTTCCCCTTGCGCGCGCCCAGCACGATGATGCCCGCAAGGGCCGCCCAGCCGCCGACCGAGTGGACGACCGTCGAGCCCGCGAAGTCGAGGAACCCGAACTGGCTGTCCAGGAAGCCGCCGCCCCACTTCCAGCTCGCCTGGATCGGGTAGATCAGCGCGGTCAGCAGGAAGGTGAAGATGAGAAACGGCCAGAGCTTGATGCGCTCCGCGACCGCGCCCGAGACGATCGACGCCGTGGCGGCGCAGAACATCAGCTGGAAGAAATAGTCCGAGCCGGTCGAGGCGTAGCTGAGATCGTCCGTATCCTCGGCCGCGACGCCGACCGCTTCCAGCACGGCGACGCCGAAGGCGCCGAGATAGCCACCGGTCTCATCCGTGCCGATCGACCAACTACCCAGCGGATACATGAGGTTATAGCCGATCAGATAGTAACCGACGGCCGCGATCGAGAAGAGCGAGATGTTCTTGGTGCACTGCATCGCCACGTTCTTGCTGCGCACCAGCCCAGCCTCGAGCATGCAGAAGCCCGCAGCCATGAACATGA
This sequence comes from Pseudomonadota bacterium, assembly GCA_039199465.1. Taxonomy (GTDB): domain Bacteria; phylum Pseudomonadota; class Alphaproteobacteria; order Rhodobacterales; family Rhodobacteraceae; genus Thermohalobaculum. The sequence goes on along the minus strand of JBCCSW010000269.1, from coordinate 1,178 downwards.
CGAGGAAGCCGCCCACGAGGAACAGCAGGGTGTTGAGGATGAAAATGCCATGCTCGGGCACGGTGCCAGCAGCGGCCGCGGCCTCGTCTTGCGCGAAGGCTGGAACGCTGAGCAGAGCGAGCGCGGTTGCGGCGAAAATGCCGGTTCGTGTGAGAGTGGATAGCTTGTTCATGGTCACTGTCATTCCCTGCATCACAGCGCGTCCTCGTCGCGCTCGTCGGTGCGGACGCGTACGGCGGACTCGATCCCGGCGACGAAAATCTTGCCGTCGCCGATCTTGCCGGTGCGCGCTGTCCCGGAAATTGTCTCGATCACCTTCTCGACTTGGTCATCGGCGACGACCATCTCGATCTTGATCTTCGGCACGAAGTTCACGACGTATTCAGCGCCGCGATAAATCTCTGTGTGGCCGCTTTGACGACCATAACCCTTCACTTCCGAGACCATGAGGCCTTGCACACCGATCCCGGTGAGGGCTTCACGAACCTCTTCAAGTTTGAAGGGTTTGATGACGGCGATGACTAGTTTCATCTCACTCCTCGACCTGTCCCGCGATCGTCACGATCACCGCCACGACAATTCAAGAGCCGTGCCAACGTCCGTGAGACGTCGAATTGATGCTGTTTTCGACTGGGTTGGTGGGCGCGGACTGCACACGGACGTGGCCATTTCTGCCTAATTTAAGGGCACTGATCAGAATGTAAGCATATGATGAAGATGCCACGGCCGTCCGCGCTTCTGCGGCCGGCCGCATGAACGGTTTCGCGCTGTCGCACCACCCGATAAACTTCGTCGGAACAACGCGCTGCGGCCGTTGCGAGAGACGGCGTGAGCCGCTTGTCAGTCCTGCTTGAGCGAAGCGTTCATTTGATGCGACCGAGACCGACCAGACGAACCGAGCCGACCGTTGGGGGCGCGCGGCGCCAGCCGGCTGAGCGCGCGACGCCTGCCGCATCGTCGACGGGTGGACGCAAGAGCGGAAAAAAGCGCGCACGGCCGGTCGGGCGGGGTCCCGGTCTCATCGGCCGTCTGGTCCGCCGGCTGTGCCGTCTGGGCTGGGTCCTCAGCAGCAGGCTCGCTCTCGCGACTGGCTTCGTCCTCGCTGTTGCGGTGGCGTATTGCTATCTCGGGCTACCGCCGTCCGACCGGCTGTTCGATGGGCGCGGCGGCGGCTCGGT